>NZ_DASZKT010000061.1:0-32192 GCF_035552695.1 Actinospica sp. | reverse complement strand
GACGCCGTGGTCGGCAGCGTGTTCGTCGGCGAGGGTGATCACGCGCGTGGGCCCGCCGGCGAGTTCGACGGCGTCGCCGAGCGCGCCTTTCCCGGCGGCATCGAAGACGGCGTCGACCTTGCCGACGGGTGTGTGTACCTGCGCGAGGAGATCAGGCCCGTACCGCACAGGGATGGCGCCGAGTTCCCGGGCGAGCTGCTCGTCGCGCGAAGCGGTGGCGCTGGTGACGGTGAGGCCATGAGAGACGGCGAGTTGGGTGGCGATGAGGCCCACCGAGCCTGCGCCGTCGAGATATGTCACGTAACGGCAAGGCCGCGCCGGAGCCCGAGGGCGGCTGGCTCAACAGCGACGAGCAGCGGGCGTGGCTGGCCTACATCCGGATTCAGCTGCGCCTGACGTACGAGATGAATCGCCAACTGCTCGCGGACAGCGGCGTGTCGCTCGCCGACTACGACGTGCTGACGGCGCTCGGCGTCGCCGACCAGGGCCGGATGTCGGTGACCGTGCTCGCCGCCCAGATCGGCTGGGAGCGCAGCCGGGTGTCCCACCACGTGCGGCGGATGGGCACGCGGGAGCTGGTGACCTGCGGCCTGTCCGCCACCGACAAGCGCGTGACCGAGGTGGCCCTGACCGACCGCGGCCGCCAGGTCCTCGATCAGGCGGCGCCCGGCCACGTCGATCTCGTCCGCCGACTGTTCTTCGACGGACTGTCGGTCGAGCTGATAGGTCCGCTGACCAAGGCGCTGGAGGGCGTGTATGCCAACATCATCAAGCAGGGCACCCTGCCGCCGCCGGTCGATTGGCGCCCCGCGCGGGATTGAGGCCTTCGTCAGCCGAGGGCGGCCGTTGTTCCGCGGATGACGAGGCGGGGTGCGATGACGGCGGGCCTGGCAGGATGCTCTTATGGATCAGAACAGAGTGCACAGTGCGGTGGCGGAGGGCTGGAGCGCCTCCGCGCTGCCCAGCCTGGCCGAGTTCGTCGAGATTCCCGCGCTCTCCCCGGGCTTCGACGCTTCCTGGGCCGAGACCGGGCACCTGCGTGCGGCAGTCGAGCACGTGCGGGACTGGATCGCCGCGCGCGGGCTTCCGGGGGCGCGGCTCGAGATCCTCGAACTCGAGGGCCGCTCGCCGCTGCTGATGGTCGACATACCCGCGACCTCGAGCACGGCCGGGCGGGGCACCGCCATCCTCTACGGGCACCTCGACAAGCAGCCCTCGGTCGGCGAGTGGTCCGAGGGGCTCGATCCGTGGAAGCCCGTTTTCCGGGACGGCCGGTTGTACGGCCGCGGCGCGGTCGACGACGGCTACTCGGGTTACGCGGCGACGCTTGCGCTCGAAGCCGTGCACGCCGCGGGTGGCGAGCACGTGCGCGTGGTCCTGTTGCTGGAGACGGGCGAGGAGTCCGGGAGCCCGGATCTGCCCGCGTACATGGAGCACCTGGGCGACCGCCTCGGCGAGATCTCGCTGGTGGTCTGCCTCGACGCCGGGGGCGGCGACTACGAGCGGTTGTGGCTGACCAACAGCCTGCGCGGGCTCGCGCAGGCCACGGTGACCGTCAGCGTGCTGCGGACTCCCCAGCACTCGGGCCTGGCCAGCGGCATCGTGCCGAGTTCGTTCCGGATCCTGCGCACGTTGCTTGACCGGATCGAGGACGCCGCGACCGGGGTGATCAAGCTCCCGGCGATGAACGTGGAGATCCCGGCCGACCGCCGCGCCGAGGCCGAGGAGCTGGCGAAGTCCGATCCCGGTGCCCCGAAGCGGCAGCACCCGCTGCTCGACGGGGTACGGCCGGCCTCCGATGACGATGTCGAGCTGATTCTCAACAACACCTGGCGCCCGACGCTCTCGGTGACCGGCGCGTCGGGACTGCCCGAGCCGGCCAGCGCGGGAAACGTGCTGCGCACCTCGACCTCGCTCAAGCTCAGCTTCCGGCTCCCGCCGACCGCCGACTCGCAGGCCGCGTTGGCCGAGCTGCGGCAGGCTCTGACCACGGACGTGCCCTACGACGCGAAGGTGGAGCTCGCCGACGTCATCGCGCAGGACGGCTGGAACGCGCCCGCGTTGGCGCCGTGGCTGTCAGAGACGCTGGACTCGGTCGGCGATCGCGTGCTCGGCGAGCGCCACCAGGGCATCGGCATCGGCGGCGCCGTGCCGTTCATGACGATGCTCGCCGAACGCTACCCCGAGGCGCAGTTCCTGGTGACCGGAGCTCTCGGCGTCGACTCGAACATGCACGTGCCGGACGAGTGGCTGAACCTGGCGTTCGCGCAGAAGGTGACCGAAGCCGTCGCCCACGTGCTCGACGCCCATGCCCGGGCCTGACGGTGATTCGTCGACTCAGGATCAGCTGAGACGGATCCTCGGCGCGTCATCGCGACAAACGGTGTCCGCGCGGCCCGAGCGAGAAACCGCGGCGGGTCGAGCCGCCGTCGCGTGCGCGCTCTCGGTGGCGTGGGCGGCGGTAGCGGGTACCGTATCGGTGGCGGCCGGAGTGGCGAGTGGCGCGGTGGCGCTGGTGGCGTTCGGTCTGGATTCGGTCATCGACGGGTCCGCCTCCGCGGTTCTGGTCTGGCGCCTGCGAACCGAGTTGCGCAATCCCAGCGGCACCGCTGGCGCGGAAAAGGCCGAACGCCTCGCCACGAAGGCGGTGGGCGCTGCGATGCTCGCGGCGGCCGGCTACGTCGCGGTGCAGGCGATCCGCACGTTGGCGGCCGGGACCGCGGCACGCAGCGAGCCCGTCGCGCTGATCCTGCTTGCCGCGTCGGTGTTCGTGCTGCCCGGGCTCGGATTCGTCAAGCTGCGTCTGGCCCGGACGCTGCGCAGCGCGGCGCTACGTGGCGACGGCGTGCTCAGCGCCGCGGGTGCCGCCCTGGCGCTCGTCGCCCTGGCCGGCGCCGCAGTTCAGTCGTGGTGGGGCTGGTGGTGGGGCAATCCGGTCGCGGCTGTCTTGATCGCGCTCTTCCTGATCCGTGAAGGCATCAGAACATTGACTGCACTGACTGGCTGAGACCGGCTGACTGAGATATGCCAGGGTGTTCAGGCGTCGTTGAGGTCTTTGCCGAGGGCTTCGATGCCATGGGCCAGCGTGCTTTCGCGGAGTGCGCCGTAGCCGATGAGCAGGGCGGGGGGAGCCTTGTCATGGTCGGCCCAGTGCCATTTCGCCGCTTCCAAGTGGATGCCGTGGTTCGCGGCTGTCTCCGCGACCGTGTCCGGGTCGAGTCCGGCGGGCAGCCGCAGCAGCAGGTGGAGGCCGGCGGCCTCGCCGCTCGGTTGCAGCTGCGGGAGGTGCGCGTCGAGTTCGGCGAGCAGGCGGTCGCGGCGTGATCGGTAGACGGGGCGTACGCGCCGCAGGTGTCGGGCGAGGGCTCCGCTGTCGATGAAGCGGGCGAGGGTCAGCTGCCCGAGCGCCTCGCTGGCGAAGTCCTCGAGGAATTTGGCGGAGATGACGTCCTCGATGAACTGTCGCGGCACGACGAGCCAGCCGAGCCGCAATGCGGGGCTGAGGACTTTGCTCACGGTGCCGCCGTAGACGACGCGCTCGGGATCGAGGCCTTGGAGCGCCCCGATCGGCAGGTGGTCGTAGCGCAGCTCGGCGTCGTAGTCGTCCTCGATCACGAACGCGTCGGCGGCGCGGGCCCAGTTGAGGAGTTCGACTCGTCGGTCGGCGGACAGGACGACGCCGCTGGGGTACGAGTGGGCCGGAGACAGCAGCACGGCACCGACGTCCAGCGCGGCGAGGCGGGAGGCCTGGATCCCCTGCCCGTCGACCGGGACCGGGACCGCTTCCAGCCCGGCCGCGGCGATCAGGGTTCGATGGAACACGAAGCAGGGATCTTCGACGGCGATGCGGGTGACGCCGCGCCGCTGCAGGGCTCGGCAGACCAGCACCAGGCCCTGCGAGAAGCCGCCGCAGATCACGATCTGGTCCGGGCCGGTGCGCACGCCGCGGACCCGGCCCAGGTAGGCGGTCAGCGCCGCGCGCAGCTCGTGCACGCCGCGAGGGGGAGGGTATGTCAGGGCACTGTCGGGCAGTTCCCGCAGTACGTCGCGGTAGTGGCGCAGCCACTCGTCGCGGGGGAAGAGCGCGAGGTCCGGCAGCCCGCTGCCCGCGATGGCGCCGTCGCGGCCGACCGGCACCGGCCAGTACAAAGCGTTGCCCGACGCGGCGGCGCCCGGAGTGCCGCCGATGCCCGGCAACGCCCGGACCTGCGTGCCCGAACCCTGCCGCGCTTCGAGGTATCCCTCGATGACGAGCTGCTCGTAGGCCCCGACCACGAGCGAGCGCGACACCAGGAGCTCGGCGGCCAGCACCCGCGACGGCGGGAGGACCGTGCCGGGGGCAAGCGATCCGCGGGCAACGGCCTGCCGCAGTCCGCGCTCGAGCTGCGCGCGAAGACCGCGTGGCCGGGAACGGTCGAGCTCCACGAGCAGGTCCGCGGGAAACTCGCCCGCCGTCGTATTGGACTGCGAACTCATCGAAAATTGGTCCTTTCTATCCCGACCACTTTTCGTAGGCTAGTCACGTACGAGGGACAAGGCCATAGGTTGGTGCTCGACGGGGTGGAGCACTCGACGCAGGCCGTGTCGGCCAGTGGTCGGCAGCGTGGTCGCGCGGGCGAATGAACGCGCGCCACGCGCCGTCCCGTTGCGGGGGCGACGGAATGGCCGCTCCGCCGAGACCATCCGCCGCCTGTCTCGAACGCCGAGCTCACCCTCCACACCCGCGCATTCGACCTCTGAGGTGGGGGCTGACAGCACTCGAGGTCAGGTTGTCGCGTGGCGCGGCGGCTTGGCGGCGCTCCGGGTGTGCAGGGTGTTGATTGCCGATGGCTGTCGTGACCGGTAGCATCCGTCGTCACGCTCGGCCTCGAAGGCGTGGCCGTCAACGCTAAGTTTGCTGGGGCTTCGGATGGCACTCCACGCGCGAACGGCAAAGCGCCAGAAAATGGCGGATCTGGACGCGCGGCGGCGGCTGCCGCTGCGCGTCGTGTTACTCATGCTGGCTTTCGTGCCAAGCGCGGCCATGGTCGCGCTCTTGGCCGTCAGCTCGGGTCAGCTCTATGACACATGGCACACGGCGACGAGTCGCGAGAACAGCGTCGTCTCCGGCAACGGGGCGGTGCCGGCGACCGGGCTCTACTACGGCCTCCAAGAGGAGCGGGCGTTGAGCGCGGCGACGCTCGCGGACCCGGCCGACTACAAGGCGAAGCTGGCTCAGGTGCGAAAGCTCACCGACGCCTCGGCCGCGGTCCTGCAGTCGCTCACCGGCGTGGCGGCGCCGAGTGTCACCGCCAGTCTTCAGCAGTTCGAGACGCAGTTCCGGCAACTGTCCGGGTACCGGATCGCGATCGACGACGGCACGGCCTCGCAACAGGAGGCGTACGACGACTACACCGCCCTCATCAGCTCGAACCTCTCGCTGTTCGCCGCGCTGACGCAGACCGGCATCGCAGACATCGATATCATTACACTGCCGTCGACTCCCACGGGCTGGGGCGAGGAGATGATCTCGCGCGAGGACGCGATCATCACGGCCGGCTCGGTGTCCGGCCACCTGACCGTCGCCCAGCGCTCGCAGATCGATCAGGCCGTGGGCGCCGAGCAGCTCATCTACCAGAACCAGGTCATCCCGTCCTTTCCGGCGTCGGTGGCCGACCTCTACCAGGGCATGCTCAGCAGCGCGACCTGGCAGCAGAAGACCCAGGTCGAGCAGAGCCTCGCCGACGCCCCCGTCTCGTCCAGCGGCGTCATCACCGTGCCGACGGCGGTCGGCCAACAGTGGCAGCAGGTGATGTCCTCGCTCAACCCCGAGCTCCAGCACCTTGCCCAGGTCGGTACCGGCTACATTCTGGCCACCGCCAACAGCAAGGTGAGCTCGTTCGAGACGCATCTGATCGTGCAGACCGCCCTGGGTGCGGCTGCCGTCGTGCTCGTCATCGTCTTCACCTGGTGGCTCATCATCGTGCTGCGTCGCCGGATCTTCGCGCTGCGTCTGGCGGCCGAGGAGCTCGAAACCAGACTGCCCGACGTGGTGGAGCGGCTCCGCAGCGGCGAGGCGGTCGACACGGACACCGAACTGCCGGAGCTGCACTACGGCCGAGACGAGCTGGGCATGCTCGGCCGGGCGCTCAACGCGGCACGTGCCAGCGCACTGGAGACGTCCGTGCGGCAGGTCGAGCAGTACCGCGGCTTCGAAAGGCTGCTGCAGCGCATCGCCCGGCGCACCCAACTGCTGATCGGGCTGCAGATGAAGCGGCTGAGCGAAATGGAGCGGCAGTACGAGGACGCCGCGGTGCTTGAAGGCCTGTTCGACCTCGACCACCTGGCCGCGCGGTTGCGCCGCTACGAGGAGAACCTGGTGATCCTCGGCGGCGGGCAGACGCAGCGGCGCTGGCGCAAACCGGTCCCGCTGCTCAATGTGCTGCGATCCGCGCAGGGCGAGGTGCAGGACTACCGACGGATCAGGATCCAGACGGAGAGCCGGGTCTGGATATCCGAGCGCGCGGTCGGCGCGTTGGTGCACGTGCTGGCCGAGCTGATGGAGAACGCGGTGACCTTCTCCAAGCCGCCCGCCCCGGTCGAGGTGATCGCCGCGCCGGTGGCGCGCGGCCTGGCCATCGAGATCGAGGACCGCGGCATGGGCCTCGACGCCGAGCAGTACGCCGAAGCCAATGCCCTGATGGCGAATCCGCCGAGGATGGACGTGCTCTCGCGGGCCGACGACGCGCGACTCGGCCTGTACGTCGTCGCCCGGTTGGCCGCGAAGCTCGACGTGAAGGTGGAGTTGCGGCCCTCGTCCTTCGGCGGCACCCGGGTGGTCGTCCTGGTGCCGGCCGAACTCGTGCTCGCCGAGCACCAGATCCCCGCGTCCGCGGAGAGCGGCGAGGACGACCTCGAACTCGCCCCTCGGCTCTCCGTGGTCGGTGCCGTCCCCGACTCCGCCGTCCCCTCCAACGGCACGTCCGCTTCGACCCTGAACGGCATTCTCAATGGCTCAGCCGGGAGCGTGGGCGCCCCGGACCAGTCCGATCCTCTCCTGGTCGGCGTCGGCGGCGGCAGATCGCCGGACCCGGCCGCCGCGCCGTCGCTGGAACCGCTGCCGAGGCGGGTCCGTCAGGTGAGCCTGGTCGCCGAACTGCGCGAAACCCGCGACGGCGGACGCGACGCGGGACCGCACGACGATCCGGAGGCGGACGCGCAGGAGTCCGATCCGGGTCGGTCCGGTGCCACGGTCGGCGCCTTCCAGCGCCAGTCCCGCCGAGCGCGGCTGGCCGCGGACGGCGAACCTCCCCTCATCCGTCCTTCGTCGGACGCCGAGCAGACCAGGGAAGAAGACGGACGATGACGAGACAGCGAACCTCCATGCCACAGCGCTCCACGGCCACCGATCACGATCTGGACTGGCTGCTCGATCGCCTGGTCGACCAGGTCGTGGGAACCCGGCACGCGATCGTGCTCTCCGACGACGGCCTGGTGATCAGCCAGTCCAAGGAGATCGACCGCGGCGACGCCGAGCGGCTGGCCGCGATCGCCACCGGTCAGCAGAGCCTGGCCCGCGGCGTCGGCGAGGTCTTCGGCGGCGGCGGCGTGCGCCAGATCATCGTCGAGCTGGCGGACTTCTGGCTGTTCGTCATCGCGGCCGGCCGCGGCACCCACCTTGCGGTGCTGGCGGACCAGCAGGTCGAGGCGGAAGTGATGGCGGAGGCGATGCACACCCTCGTGCTTCAGGTCGGGCAGCATCTGGGCACCAAGACGCGGGTCGGCCCGGAGCCCGGCGAGGAGGACGCGGATGCCGATCAGCCACTGGGCCGACGAGCCCCTCGATGAGGACGAGGACTCCTTCGTCAGGCCCTACACGATCACCCACGGCCGGACGGTCTCGGCGCACGGCGACGACCTGACGCTGATCACGATCATCGTCACGCTCGCCGCGCCCGAGGAGCAGTTCGGCACCCGCGGCCTCGAACCCGAGCACCGCTTCATTCTGGAGCGGTGCCGCAGGCCGGTGGCGGTGGCCGAGATCGCGGCGGGGCTCAACCTGCCGGTGGCGGTCACGAAGATCCTGATCAGCGACCTGATCACCTTGGGCACGGTGGCCGCCCGCGCTCCGTTGGCGGTCGCGGTCGGGCAGAGACCGGACATCAGACTTCTTCAGGCGGTGCGAGATGGACTACGACGACTCTGACAGGCGGAACGGGCCCGCGGGCCCCGCGCCGGCCGCCGTGAAGTTCCTGATCGCGGGAGGCTTCGGGGTGGGCAAGACGACCATGGTCGCGGCGGTCAGCGAGGTCGAGCCGCTGCGCACCGAGGAGTATCTGACCGTTGCGAGCGTCGGTGTCGACGACGTCGCCGGTGTGGCGGAGAAGGACACCACGACCGTGGCCATGGACTTCGGCCGGATCACGGTGAGTCCCGAACTGGTGGTGTACCTGTTCGGCACCCCGGGCCAGGAACGCTTCTGGTTCATGTGGGACGACCTGGTGCTCGGGGCTCTGGGCGCGGTGGTGATCGCGGACACCCGGCGGCTGCAGACGAGCTTCGGATCCATCGACTTCTTCGAAAGCCGAGGCATCCCCTTCGTGGTCGGCGTCAATTCTTTCGACGGGTACCAGGACCGCACGGTCGCCGAGATCCGCGAAGCCCTCGATCTCGATCCGCGCGTGCCCATCCTGATGGGGGACCTTCGCCAGCGCGCCGTCAGCCGTGACGTGTTGCTGACCTTGGTCGACCATCTGATGGACGGGCGCGAGTGACGTGACATCACGTCCAGATCTGGAGCGGCACGACGCCCGCGGCCTGTCCGTCGGCGTCTAGGACGCGTCCGAGCCGCTTGACGTGCCTCAAGGTCAGTCCGCGGTCGAGTATCTCCAGTTCCGGGATGCGGTCGGCGAGGGCCGCCTCGAGGCGCTGGATGTCCGCGACCGAGCGCAGCCACAGAGTGAGCAGAAGATTGGGCCGGCCGCCCGTGATGGCCGCGCACAGCCGTGTCTCGGGCAGCGCGGCGAGTTGCGCGGCGGTCTCGCCGAGCCGCGACGGTGGCAGGCGGCACCACAGGGAGGCGGTGACCGGCCATCCGGACAGCGCCTGCGCGACCTCGCAGCGTATGACGATCTGTCGGAAGGTGAGGATCGACTCCACCCGGCGACGCACGGTGCTGACACCCAGTCCGGTGCGCTCGGCGAGTGTGTTGTAGGAGCTTCTGCCGTCCTCGGTGAGGGCGGCGATCAGCGACGTGTCGCGCGCGTCGAGCGGGCGGAACGGTCCGGCTGCCGTCGAGGCGTTGTCGCGCAGATGCTGCGCCTGGACGGTGCTCAGTGTTCGCAGGTGCCAACTGCCGGCCTCGGCGATCAGCGCGGTGGCGACGTGGGCGCGAGTACCGCGTACGCCCGGAATCCGCCCCAGGCCGGTCAGCACGAACGCGCCCAGCGTCGCCAGATCGCGCTCCACGACCGTCAGCAGCAGGTCCCGGCTGCCGGTGACGTGCTCGATGGTGCCGACGCGCGGATCGTCGACCAGCCGCTCGGCCACGGCCGTCGCCTCTCCGGCCGCGCATTCGACCTCGATGAAGGCCGCCAGCGCCGCGGCCAGCGGGCCGGGGGCGGGGTAGACGCTGATCCACGCGCGGCCGGTGTCGCGCAGCTGAGCCCAGCGGCGGGCCGCCGTCGAAGGGTCCACCTCAAGCGCCTGTCCGACGGTGGTCCAGGACGCACGCGGGTTGATCTGGAGCGCGTTGATGATTCTCAGCTCCAGCTCGTCCAGAACGGCTGATTCCTGCATCTGGGTCTACTCTTCCGATACTTTCCGGCATATAGCGGCATGCTACGTGCGAGGCGCCCATCATCTCTCCAATCCGCGAATTCCGGGAGGGTATCTGTCTGTGCGTAACGACAGCCGCGCGCTTCAGGGCGACCTTGTGGACCTGCGCCGTCGCCTGCACCGAGAGCCCGAACTCGGGCTGAGCCTGCCGCGTACGCAGGAGAAGGTACTGCGCGCGCTCGACGGCCTGCCTCTCGAGATCACCCTGGGTGAGTCGACGAGCGGCGTGACCGCCGTGCTGCGCGGTGAGCGCCCTGGCCCCACAGTGCTGCTGCGCGGCGACATGGACGCACTGCCCGTCGCCGAGAGAACCGGCCTGGACTTCGCCGCCAGCGACGGCCGGATGCACGCCTGTGGGCACGATCTGCACACCAGCATGCTCGTCGGTGCGGCCCACCTACTCAGCGCACGCACCGCCCGGCTCGCCGGAGACGTGGTGCTCATGTTCCAGCCGGGCGAGGAGGGTCACGACGGGGCCGCGCACATGCTCCGCGAAGGCGTGCTCACCGCCTCGGGCGAACGCCCTGTGGCCGCGTACGCCCTGCACGTGGCCAGTGCCGGCCAGCCCCACGGCGTGTTCCGCACCCGTCGGGGGCCGTTCTTCGCGGCCTGCGACACGGCGACCGTCGTGGTGCGCGGCGCCGGCGGCCACGGCTCAACCCCGCATCTCGCGCGCGACCCGATCCCGGCCGCCTGCGAGATGGTGCTGGCCCTGCAGACCCTCGTCACCCGCGGCTTCGACATCCACGATCCGGTCGTGGTCACGGTCGGCTCAATTCACGCAGGCAGTCAGGCCAACGTGATTCCGCACGAGGCTCGCTTCGAGGCCACCGTGCGCACGTACTCCGACGCGGTCCGAGCGCGGGCCAAGGACGGCATCGTCCGCATCGTGCGCGGTATCGGCGCGGCGCACGGTCTACAGACCGACATCAACTACGAGTCCGGATACCCGGTGACCGTCAACGACGATGCCGAAGCCGAGTTCGCCGCCGGCACCGTCGCGGAACTGCACGGCGAGGAGCGCTTCTCCTGGTCCGACAATCCGCTCCAGGCCTCCGAGGACTTCTCGCACATTCTGCACGAGATACCCGGCGCCATGATCACCCTCGGCGCCTGCCCACCCGACGCAGCCCCCAGTCACGCCCCCTACAACCACTCGCCGCTCGCAGTCTTCGATGACGCAGTGCTCGCGGACGGCGCCGCCCTCTACGCTGAACTCGCGCTGCGCCGACTCAATGCCGTCCCCTAGTTCCTCCAGGAGGAGTCATGGCTCAAGATCTCATCCGAGTGTCAGGGCAGGAAATCGCCTATCGCCGCAGCCCGGGCGAGGGGCGCCCGGTCGTGTTCGTCCACGGCAACTCGTCCTCGTCCAGGACCTGGCACCACCTCCTGGACGGCGCCTTCGGCCGGCGCTACCGCTGCCTGGCCCTCGACCTCCCGGGGCACGGAGCGTCCTCGCCTGCAGCCGAGGCGGAAACGTACTCACTGCCCGGCTATGCCGCCATCCTTTCCGGTTTCGTCGACGCACTCGACGCGCGGGACGCGGTGATCGTCGGCTGGAGCCTCGGCGGCCACATCGCCCTGGAGGCGGTCCCCGCGCTGCCGGACGCGACCGGATACGTCATCTTCGGCACCCCGCCCGTCAGCGGGCTCGCGGACCTGCCGAACGCGTTCCAGCCCAACCCCGCGGTGCAGACCGGCTTCACCGCCGACGTGGACCCCGAGGCCGCACTCGCCTATGCCACCTCCTTCTTCGCCCCCGACTCGACGCGTTCGACCGACGAACTGGTCGCCGACATCCTGCGCACCGACGGAACGGCTCGCAGCGCCTTGGCCGCGAGCATGGCCGCCACGCGGTTCGCCGATGAGGTCGAGGTCGTCGCCGCGCTCGGCAAGCCGCTGGCGATCCTGCACGGCGAGCGCGAACAACTCGTCAGCCTGGACTATCTCAGCAAGCTCAACGCACCCACTCTGTGGCGCGGCGCCGTCCAGGTCGTCCCTGCCGCCGGCCACGCGCCGCAGGAGGAGACCCCGGACGAACTGGCAGGGCTGCTGGACCAGTTCATCACCGAACCGGTCCAGCAGCCCTGATCGCCGTCTCAGCTACCTGTCAGTTGCCTCAGTTGCCGATACCGAGCGCGAACACGTGCAGGCCGGTCGAGCCGCTACCGATGTCCGGGAGGGTGACGGTCGCCACCTGCTTGCCCGCCGTGAGCGGAACGGACTGCTCGAACACGTTGACGGCGGTGTGGTCCTGCGTGTTTCCCGGCCGGTTGCGATAGGCGGCGACGATGACGGCGTTGGAGCCCGCGGGCGCCGTGCCGTACCAGTCCGGCACGTTGACCGTGAACGTCTGTGTCGTGCCGTCCGTGTAAGTGATCATGCCGCTGCCGGCCGCCGGGCCGTATGTGGCCGTATCCAGGATTCCGAGGTCGGCGCCCGAGCCGGACAGATCGATCGTCTGACCCTGGGCGTTCACGTTGTCCGGCTGCCCGCTCGCCGCGTTGGGCCAGGCGAACGAGATTCCGTCGTATGTCAGGCTCTTGCCCGGTGTCACGCCGAGTGCGGCAAGCGCCTGCGCCGAGAAACTCGATCCGGCGGTGTCGATGTCGGCTGCGTCGGTGGCCGTGTCATCCGAGATGCCGATGTTGTTGAACGCCGCGGTGAACGAGGTGTACGGCTGAACGACCTCGGCCGTGCCGACCAGCGTGGCCAGGCCGCTGTGACCGGCTACGTACGACGCCATGGCGGTCATCTCGATCGTCCCCGGCTGCGGTGGCGTGCTCGGCGGCGTCACGGTGAACGTCACGCTCGCCGCGCCGTGCGCCGGCACCGTCGGCAGGCCGGCCTGACTCTTGTCGAGTGTCCAGCCCTGCGGCACTTGCAGGCTCGCCTGGCCGTCGGTGAGCGCCTGGGCGGTCGGATCGGTGACGGTCGCCGTGATCTTCAGCGCGACGCCCGGCTGGTACAGGCCCGACGAGCCGGTGACGGTCAAGTACGGCTGCGCCGGTATCTGGAACGAATCCAGCGACATTCCGCCGCTGACGTCCACGACCTCGATCGTGTGCTTGCCCGCGGACAACTTGGTGTCGGTGAACACCGTCTGCCCGGTGCGGCTCGCGGGTGACGCGGCATTGACCGTGCCCTGCGACACGCCGTCTATCAGGATCTTGGCTTCGCCCTGGCCCGGGCCCGTGTCCGTGACGAACGCGATGCTCTTGCCGGTGAACGTCAGCGATACCGAGGCACCCTGGGCCGTGGTGGAGTGCACGTCGTCGCTGCCGTAGTTGCCCTGAGCCGACCAGGTTCCGGCATAGGTCAGCAGCTGGCTGTCGCTGTCGACCACGGTGCCTTGTGCCGCGGCGGGATCGAGGCCCGCGCTGTCCATGATCGCCGTTGCCTGCGCAGGCCAGGCGTTGGCGGCGACGAGCGTCGGCGCGGTGTAGGTGATGTCGGTGCCGTTGTTGTTCGTGTTCGGATTGTCGGTGTAGTTCGTCGGCCCGACGGTGATGGTGTTGATTGTCGGCGTCCACATGCCGATCCAGTCGCTGCCGCCGTAGCTGGTGACGTTGTCGAAGGTGTGCCAGTAGGAACTGCCCTCGTCCTGGTAGAGCATGTTGTTGGTGTGGTTGCCGACGGTCACGTAGTTCCCGGAGAGCACGGAGTAGACCCCGGCGCCGTCCTCGCCTTGGGCGCCGAGCGTGTAGATCGGACCGCCGTCGTACAGGACGTTCATCACGTCGTGGATGTAGTTGTCGGTGACCTGGTTGCCACCGGCGTAGTTCGTGCCCTGCTGGCAGGTCGGCTTGCCCTGCGCCGCCTGCATGCTGCACGGCGATGCCCAGCCCCAGCCCCAGCCGATCGACATCCCGGAGTAGGAGGTGTGCCCGATGTCGTTGTGCGAGACGGTCAGGTTCCTGGTGAAGCCCGCCCAGATCCCCACGGCGTCGGTGTAGTTCTGGCCGACGTGCGAGATCGCGTTGTCCGAGATCGTGTCGCCGGAGTTCATCAGCGCCGGGTCGTTCTGGAAGTAGTCGTTCACATCGCCGACCGAGATGCCGCCCGCCGCGGTATCGGTGAATGTGCTGCCGACGATTGAAGAGTTCTGCGTTCCGTCGGCCAGGTCGATGCCGGCGGCACCGAGGTGTCCGAATGAGTCGCCGCTGAAGACGATGTCCGCGCCGCGGGAGACGGCTACTGCGCCGGGGGTGATGGTCGGCGTTGTGCTGCTACCCGAGGTGTCCCACAGTACGGCCGCCTGGTTGTCGATGTAGCCGGTGGTCGCGGGTGTATTCCAGGTCGTATATGCGAACCCGAGGCCTTGGAAGGTGATGTTGTGGACCGGCGTGATCGCAGTCGGCGTCACTTCGAAGCCGTCGACCACCAGATAGGAACTGCTGGTGTTGACCAGCTTCACGGTGTGCGTACCCGCGGCCAGGCCCTGCACCGAGTAGACGACCTGCTGCGCGAGCCGAGTGGATCCGGCCTCGGTCCAGTTCTGCGAGGTGTCCTGCTTGCCGTCGACGTAGGCGTCGAAGGTGCCCTCGTCGGTGTTGGTCTCGCCAAGCACCTCGAGCCCGGTGCCGGTGAACGTGTACGTCACCGAGTCGCCGTTCGTGTTGGTGTACGCGACGTCGTCGCCGAGGTCGCCGACGCTGCGGTTGGCCGACGTGGCCCAACTTCCCGCGTACGCGGCGCCTGGGTCGTTCTGGTTGACGGGCGAGAGGTGACCGGGAGTTCCGTCGAGTACGGCGAGGGTCTGCAGCACGGGCAGTTCGACGTCGGCGGACCTCATGTCCTGGCCTGGCGCCGGTATGTAGTAGAGGTAGTGGGCCGCCTTGTCGAGGTAGAACTGGCCGGGCTTGTCGAGCAGCTGGTACGCGTTCTCCACGTAGGAGATCCCGGACATGGACGGCAGGCCGTTGCCGTTGAACGGGAAGCCGAGGTTCGGCACGTTCACGTTGTTGGCGGACCAGCAGCTCGGCAGGACATTGATGTTCGAACCGCCGGCCGAGTCCGCGGTGATGCTCTGGACCGGGCAGCTCATGTGCTTCCAGTCGTTGTCCTGCACGACCTGTATCTGCGTCTGGTTGGTGAGCGACGCGTACGAGGAATCGGAGGTGTGGAAGCCGGTAGAGGTCACCTGCACGTCGGCCGGGCTGCCGGCCGACCTCGCGAGCGTGGCGCGGGTGCCGTCGACGAACAGCTGCTGGCCGCCGCTCGACGCGTCCGCCGCCGAGACCGGCGCCCTCCACACGTTGTCGGCCGCGCTCACCCTGGTGAAGCCGGTGACTCTGGCGGCCCCGTTCAGCACCGGGTCCTGGCCGGGAACGGGCTGGTAGACGACATGGAATCCATTGGTACCCGAGTCCTGCGGCCCGAGCTGCAGGGTAGAGGCGAGACGGTAGTCGCCGCCGAACAGGTCTACATCGATGTCTGACTTCATGTCATGGTTGACGGCTCGAACCTTGGCCGCCGCGCCGGCCAGACTGCAGGGCCTCGCGACGGTGCACGCGCCGCCCGCCCCCGAGGGAGCGGCGTACAGCGTGATCGGAGCCGACGTCGCGGCCGCGCTCGCGGCCGACATGCCGGGCAGGCCGTACGCGGCGATTCCTGTCACGAGCAGTGCCGCGATACGTGTGGGAGTCTTCATTGACAAGCCCTTCCTGGTGCAGTGCCACCAGAATCCGGATCTGTCTCGCCGTCAGGCGAGCTGCCGTTTCCGAGACGTTGCGCGCGGTGACAACATACATCCGATGACTGGGCTGTCAACTCTCACGTGCTTGTGCTTCTCAGGTACGGCTTCCACCCTCATCGCCGCTTAACATCCGACCTGTGGGGACTGCCGAAACCTGGATTGTTCAACGATCCTCGGGGTATCGATCCGACGGAGGGCTTCGGCAGGGGAGCGGGGGTGGTTGGTATGCGACCTCTGATGAGCTGGCTTGTGCGGCTCGGGTTTCTCGGATCCGTCGTACTCGGGTTCGCGGCGTTGTACGAGTTCTGCATCGTCGCGCCGCCGCTCACCGACGCGGTGCCCGCCTGGGATGCGGGAATCCTGCTGGCCGTCGCGGGCTTGGGCTTGGGGTCGATGGCCACTCTGGCTCGGCGGATCGTTGACGGCAATGCGGCGTCGGGCGGCAAGCCGATGCGGTGGTACACGGCCACGTGGGTGCTGTTCCCGCTGCTGGCCTTGGCCGGCGGCGTCTTGAGCGGCGCCGCACTGCGGCTGTCCGACGACTGGCACGGCAGCCCAGTCACCGTGGCGGCCGCGGTCGCGCAGTGCGACCGGTACACCGATGCCAACGGCAACTGGGCCTACGACTGCACCTATATATGGACCTGGAAGGGCGTCGAGCACGAGCAGGGTTTCACTTCGCCGGCGCAGTACGTGCACACCGAGCAGGTCGACGTTCACGTGGATCCGGCGACGGGCGGCGCGGACGACCACTCGTTGACGCCGATCGTGACCCTGTACTGCTGCTCAGGCTTTGTACTGCTCGTCCTGCTGGTCGCGCTCCTGCTCTTCGTCCTCGACTATCGTTCGCGACGCGGAGACCGAGCCGGATAGCCCGGTCGGCGATCAGACTTCGTCCGGGGTCCACGGCTTGTGCCAGTGGGCGTGGCCGCGCACGAGCTTGTCGGCCGGCTCGGCCGGACCCCAGCTGCCGCGCTTGTAGGTGTGCACCGGCGGCGCCGCGTCGATCAGCGGCTGCACGATTCGCCAGGACTCCTCGACGCTGTCCTCGCGGGCGAACAGTTGCGCGTCGCCGACCAGCGCGCCGCGCAGCAGCCGCTCATAGGGTTCGAGCGGCTCGCCGAGCTCGCGGGCGAATGAGGAGTCGAGGGTGAGCGGCACCCAGCCGCCGTCGTCGTCCTTGGCGGTCAGTCCGAGCCGCAGCCCCGGCTCCGGGTCGACGCGCAGCACGATCTGGTTCTGCTCGGCCTGGTGCACCTTGGGCAGGAACGCGAGCCGCGGCGAGCGGCGCAGGTGCAGCCGCACCTCGGTGACGCGTTCGCTCAGGGCCTTGCCGGCCCGCAGGAAGATCGGGACTCCGGACCACCGCCAGTTGTCGATCTCCAGCCGCAGCGCCGCGTACGTCTCGGTGTCCGAGTCCTTCCGCACGCCCGGCACGTCGAGATAGCCCTCGTACTGGCCGCGGACGTAGTGCTTCGGATCGGCGCTGCACACCGACTTGAGCAGTTCTCCGGTCTTGTCGCGCAGGTCGTCCGCGCCGGGACCGACCGGCGGCTCCATCGTGACGAGGGCGAGAACCTGCAGCAGGTGGTTCTGCACCACGTCGCGCAGCGCGCCGACCGGGTCGTAGAACGCGCCGCGGTCTTCGACCCCGAAGTTCTCCGCCATGGTGATCTGTATGGCGGACACGCTGTGCCGGTCCCAGAGCTCGGCCAGCGCCAGGTTGGCGAAGCGCAGGTATTCGACCTCGATGATGGGCGCCTTGCCGAGGAAGTGGTCCACCCGCAGCAACTGCTCTTCGTCGAGCACGGCGCGCAGCCGCTCGTTCAGGTCGCGCGCGGAGGCCAGGTCGTGCCCGAACGGCTTCTCCACCGCGACGCGCGCGCCGTGCAGCAGGTCGTGCGCGCCGAGCTTCTCGACGATCGGGCCGAACAGCGAGGGCGGCATCTGCAGGTAGTAGACCGCGCGCGCGTCGGGTCCGAGTTCCTCGGCGAGCCGGGTGTAGAGCGCGTCGTCCGTGACATCCCCGGAGATGTAGGACAGCCGCTTGGCGAACCGCTCGAACACCGCGTCGTCGATCTTCTCGCCGGATTCCGAGATGCTCGTCCGGGCGTGTTCGATCAACTTCGCGGCGGTCCAATCCTGCGAAGCGACCCCGATGATCCGGCAGTCGAGCAGCCCCCGCCGCTCCAGCCGGTAGAGCGCGCGCAGCGTCATCTTGCGCGCGAGGTCGCCGGTGATTCCGAAGTCGACCAGGGTGTCGGCCGACGCGCGGTTTTCGTCGCTCGCCATGTCCAGCCTTCCGGGTAGTGCCTCTCGGGCATCGCACCGGATGATTCCACAGTCGCCGCACTCTGTGCTCGCTTCCCGCCCCCGGTGCGCGACCGATCGCGGCCAAGTCGCGGACCGCCGGCGGGCGAAGCAGGATGGTTGGTGGCGGTCGTTCTCGACAGCCTCGCACCACTCGAGACCCAAGGAGGCGCAATGCCCTTCGTCACCGTAGGCCGGCAGAACTCCGCACCGATCGAGATCTACTACGAGGACCACGGCACCGGCCGGCCGGTCGTGCTCATCCACGGCTTCCCGCTCAGCGGCCGCGCCTGGGAGCGCCAGGAGCGCGCGCTGCTCGCCGCCGGGCACCGGGTCATCACCTACGACCGGCGCGGCTTCGGCCGCTCCAGCCAGCCGACCACGGGCTACGACTACGACACCTTCGCCGCGGACCTCGACAAGCTGCTGACCGACCTCGACCTGCACGACGTCGACCTGGCCGGCCACTCGATGGGCGGCGGTGAGATCGCCCGCTACCTCGGCACCTACGGCTCTGGCCGGATCCGGCGCGCCGCCATCGTCTCGGGCGTGCCGCCCTACCTGCTCAAGACCCCGGAGACGCCGAACGGCGTGCCCCAGGAGGGGTTCGACGAGATCGCCGCCGGGCTCACGGCCGACCGGTTCGCCTACTTCACCGAGTGGAACAAGAACTTCTTCAACCTCGATCAGACGCTCGGCAGGCTCATCAGCCCCGAGGCGGTGCAGGACGCGTGGAACACCGCCGTCTCCGCCTCGCCGACCGGCACGATCGGCTGCGTGGCCACCTGGTACACCGACTTCCGCGCGGACCTGCCCAAGATCGACATCCCGGTGTTGATCTTGCACGGCACGGCCGATCGGATCCTGCCGATCGACGCCTGCGGCCCGCGTACCCACGAGCAGATCAAGAACAGCGAGTACGTGCCGATCGAAGGCGCGGGCCACGGCCTGTGCTGGACCCACGCCGACGAGGTCAACGCCGAGCTGCTCAGGTTCTTCGGCTAGAAGCCGAACAGCCGACCTCGCGAGACCGCTGAGCACGGACAGCCGCTGCGGTATGACAAGTCCGTCATCTCGACTTAGCGTGGAAGCGGCGAGGTACGAACGTCCGCCGCGCCGTTCCGTTCGTAGCCGTTCCGTTCGTACCGCTCCGTTCGTATACGTCGAATGAGGCCGCCATGAGTATGTCGATCCGCAACCAGCTCCAGGGGACCATCACCGACGTCACCGTTGGCGAGGCCATGGCCACGGTCAAGGTGCGGCTTGCCGGCGGGCAGGATCTGACCGCCGCCATCACCGTCGACGCGGTCAACGAACTCGGTCTGTCCGTGGGCGGCGCGGTCACCGCCTTGGTGAAGTCCACCGATGTCGCGCTGGCGACCAACTACGTCGGCGGTCTGTCCATCCGCAACCGGCTGCCCGGCACCGTCACCGGCATCGCCACCGGAGCGGCCATGGCCACCGTCAAGGTGAGTGTCGACGGCGGGGAACTCACCGCCGCCATCACCGCGGAGTCCGCGGCCGAACTCGGCCTCAAGCAGGACAGCGCCGTCACGGCCCTGATCAAGTCGACCGAGGTCTCGCTCGCCACGGCATGATGCGGCACGTCGGCACGTCGGCACGTCACCGGGCCGGGCAGGTCACTCGTCGGCCCGCGCGGTCGCCAGGAGGGCGGTGTGCAGGTCGAGGCGGTCGTCGAGGCGGGAGAGAGAGGTCCCGGCCGGTGATCTCCTCGACGCGGCGGATGCGGTAGTGGACGGTGTTGACGTGCAGATGGAGGGCGTCGGCGGTGCGTGTCCATGAGCCGTCGTAGGCGAGGAACGACCGCAGGGTTCTATCGCGATGACGGAGTACGGCCCGTGGTGGGTGAGACCGATGCAGTGCCGCGGACAGGTCGAGGGCGGCGTCGCCCAGGCACTCGGCGCCACGCTCTTCGAGAACGTGCGCCTCGACGAACAGGGGAAGGTCACCACCGCCGCGTTCCGCCAGTACCGGCTTCCCGCCTTCGCCGACGTGCCCCGCACGGAGGTCACCTTCATGCAGACCCGCGACGCGATCGGCCCGCTCGGCGCCAAATCGATGAGCGAGAGCCCGTTCAACCCGGTCGCCCCGGCGCTTGCCGACGCCCTGCGCGACGCCACCGGCATCCGGTTCACCGAACTCCCGGTCACCCGGGACCGGATCTGGCTCGCGCTGCGGGACAGGGCGCGTGAGAGCGGCGGATCGTGACGCCGGGCACGGCAGTGCCCGGCCCACCTGGCGGTGGCGGGCCGGGCACTGGTCCTTGCACCTTCCTATCGCGTGTTCATTCGGTCGTGCGCTCCGGGATCACCCGAAGATCTGCCACTCCGAGGCCTGAGCGCCGTTCTGCACGCTGTTGGCCGTGAAGCTCAACTGCACGTACCGATACGCCGTGCCCGACGGGAAGGTGATCGTGACCGTGTTGCCGGTCGACGGGTTCCACGTGTAGGTCGCCGAGGCCACGATCGTGGTCCAGGTCGAGTCGTTCGCGGAGCCCAGGACCGACAGGGTCTGGGTGCGGGTCTGCCAGGCCGAGGACGGCGGCAGGTCGATCACCGTGCTGCCGAGGGTCTGGGTGGAGCCCAGGTCCACGGACAGCGTCGCCGGCCAGGAGCCGTTGACGCTTTCCCAGTACGAACTGGTGTTGCCGTCGTTCGCATTCGTCGGCGCATAGTTCTGCGTTTGGCTGGACGCGCTGATCGACTTGTTCAGCGCCAGGTTCGTCGACGTGCTGGTACCGGTGCCGGACAACGGAACCGTCAGGGTGCTGTCGGAGGCGTTGCTCGCCACGGTCAGGTTCGCCGAGTACGCCTGGGCGGCGGTCGGGGCGAAGGTGACCGAGACCGCGCACGAAGAGCCGGCGGCCAGGGAGCTGCCGCAGGTGCTGGTCTGCCCGAACCCGGAACCGACCGCGACCTGGGAGATCGCCGCCGCCGCGTTGCCGGTGTTGGTGATGGTCACCGACTGCGCGGAGGAGGTCGAGCCCACGGCCTGGTTGCCGAAGCTCAGCGTGGTCGGCGATGCGGAGAGCGTGGCCGACGCGGTGCTGGTGCCGGTACCGCTCAGCGCGACGGACAGCGGGCTGTTCGTCGCGTTGCTGTTCACCGTCAGCGATCCGGAGGCCGAGCTGGCCGCGGTCGGGGCGAAGGTGACGTTAGCGGTGCACGAGGCGCCCGCGGCCAGGCTGCTGCCGCAGTTGTTGGTCTGCCCGAACGGAGACCCGGCCGAGACCGAGGAGATCGCCGCCGCCGCGTTGCCGGTGTTGGAGATCGTCACCGCCTGCGCCGCGCTGGTCGTGCCGACCGTCTGGTTGCCGAAGGACAGCTGGGCGGGCGACGCGGTCAGGCTCGCGGCCGAGTTGCTCGAACCGCTGCCCGGGAAGATCTCGAACTCGGAGATCTGCGCCGCGGTCCAGCCGGTGTTCCCGGTGAAGGACAGCTGCAGGTACTGGTCGGTCGTGCCGGACGGCAGGTTGATCGACACGGTGTTGCCGGTGGCCGGATTGAGCGTGTACCCGGCCGAGGGCACCAGCGTGCTCCACGAGGTGCCGTTCGCCGAGCCGAGGACCGAGAGCGTCTCCGTGCGCGTCGCCCACGCGGTGGACGGCGGCAGGGTGAGCGTCACCGAACCGAGCGAGAAACTCTGACCCAGGTTCGAGGTCAGCGTCTGCGGATAGGCCGCGCCGTCCAGGCTCTCCCAGTACGAACTGGTGTTGCCGTCGTTCGCGTTCGACGCCGGGAATCCGGACGCCGTGCTGCTCCCGGTCATCGAACTGGTCAGCGCCAGGTTCGTGGTCGAGGTCAGCCCGGTGCCGCTCAGGCCCGCGCCGATCGGTGTGGAGGTGGCGCTGTTGGCGATGGCCAACTCACCGGTCTGCGACCCGCCCGTCGTCGGCGAGAACTTCACCGACACGGTGCAGGAGCCGCCCGCCGCGACCGAGCTGCCGCAGTTGTTGGTCTGCGAGAACGCGCCGCTCGTCGTGACCGAGGAGATGGTCAGCGGGCTCTGCGCCGGGTTGGCCACCGTGACGGACTGCGTCCCGCTGGTCGAGCCCACGTTCACATACCCGAAGCTCAGGCTTCCAGGCGTGACCGTCGGCGGGTTGATGACGTTCGTGCCGCCGGTGCTGCCGATCAGCTGGATCACCGTCGGGTTGCCGGGCTGGTTGCTCGGAATCGTGAGCGTGCCCTTGGTGATCCCGGAGGCCGGGGCGGTGAAGGAGACGTCCACCGAGCACCAGACGGAGTTGTCGCCGGGCTCGGTCGCGCCCAGCGTGCTGCCGCAGGGGTGCGAGGGGTCCTGGGTCACCGTGAAGCCGCTGCTCGGCGAGATCGCGCCCAGGGTCGCCGACGCGCTGCCCTTGTTGAAGACGGTGATCTGCTGGACCGGGGTGGCCTGGCCGACCGTGGCGTTCTCGAAGGTGGTCGTCGTCGGGAAGACGTACAGCGGGGCCGCGGCCGGCATCCCGCAGGTGTTCGAACTCCAGCCGGAGTTGCCCGAGCCCTGCGTGATGGTGAAGTCGGAGGTGTTGGCGCAGTTCATCTGCCCCGAGACGCCGACGTTGGTGGCGGTCAGGCCGGAGACCTCGATCGAGCCGGCCGCCTGCTCCTGCATCACGTAGGTGCCGACGCCGCTGACCGTGTTGTTGTCGATGTGGACGTTCGTGATGGTGTTGCCGCCGCTACCGGTCAGGACTCCGGAACCCGTGTACATCGTCGAGTTCTGGAACATGAACGCTTCGTACGGGCTGTTGTTGATCTGGTTGTTGGTGATGTTGACCGTGGCGCTCAGGTTCTCCTGCTGCGGCCAGAACCAGATCGCGCCGACGCCGTAGTCCCAGCCCGGGTCGAACTGGCCGTCCCGGTTGAGTACGTTGCCGCTGATGGTGATCGTCCCGGCCATCGCCTGGGCGCCGAAGCGGTTGCCCAGGTGGATGCCGCCGCCGCGGGTGACGGTGTCCTGCAGCAGGTTGTTGGTCACCGTGATGTTGGATCCGCCGTAGATCGCGACGTTGTTCGCGATCCCGGGGTCGTCGACGGTGTTCTGGGTGAAGGTGTCCGAGTCGTCGTTCGGGCTCGCCCAGATGGCCAGGCCGTCGTCCTGCGTGTTTCGCAGGAAGCTGTTCTCGACCTCGGAGCCGTTGACGTTGCCGTCGAAGTTGACGCCGTCCGCGGTGGTGTCCTGGATCCGCACGCTGTTGATCGTCAGGCCGCTGGTAGAGCCCGTGATCCACATGCCGACCTTGGTGTTCTGCACCCACACGTTGGAGACGGTGGTGTTGCTGAAGTTGCCGTTGAGTCCGTTGACCGAACCGTCGCCGTCATTGCGCACGTTGACGGTGCCGAACAGCGACAGGTCATGGATGTTGTCGTTACCGCCACCGCCGTTCAGCTCCACGCTGGTTCCGGTGATCTCGGTATACCACTCGCCCGCGCCCGCCAAGTTCAGTTTGTTCACCTGGAGTGGCGAGCTGATCTTGTATGTGCCCTGCGGTAGGTAGACGCCGGACCCGGCGCTCTCGGCCGCGCTGATGGCGCTCTGCAGCTCACTGGTGACGTCGTTGACCCCGGTGTTGTCCACGTTGTACGGGGCCTGGGTCACGTTGATGTACCCGGCCGGGGCGGCCAACGGGGCTGCGACCGTCTCGAAGTCCGCCGTGTTGATCGCGTACCAGGGCGCGGTGTCCCCGGAGTCGACCTGCAGCTTGACGACGGTCCCGACCGGCAGGGTCGAGCTGAACATGTAGCGCACGTCGTTGTAGAAGTCGTGCGGCGCGCTCACGTTCGGGTCGGTGACCTGGGGAGCGTTGTTCTCGGTGGGCGGATTCGAGCCGTAGAGCCAGCTGTACTGCGAGGTCAGCGACAGCGCGGTGGTCAGATTGTTGTTGACGTAGAGGCTGAGCGGGGCGGTGATGCCGCCGCCGGCCAGCGAGTCCGGTATCGAGTAGTGGAAGTCCACCGCGTTCGCCGCGGCGGTCAGCGTGAAGGACACGTAAGTGCCCTGACCGACCAGCTGGTCGACCATGCGGCCGGTCGCCTCGGAGGGCAGGGTGCCGAAATCGTAGTCGGGCCCGAGGATCGTGCCGTTGGTAGCCACGCCCGTGCCGCCGGTCCCCGCGTTGTACTCGGTGAACGGGACCGGTGCGCCCGCGGCGGCGGCAGCGTGGGCCGGCGCGGAGAAACCGATCGCCGTGACGAACGGGGCGAGGAGCAGCGCGGCGGTCGCCACGGCTCGGCGCCGGAAGGAGATCGAGCGTGGCCGTGTGTCTCTGTCCCGGGACTTCTTCGTCCTGAGCATGTGCATGAAATGTCTACCCTTCGCGGATGCGCGGCCTGCGCAGGGCAGACCGGACACCAGTCATCGTGACCTGAGGTGGGAGCGATGGTGCGATGGAGCAATGTCCAGCGCAGCGTAGGGCGGACGTAACTTCAATGCAATAGATCCAGGCTTGGCTGGTATAAAAATTACTCAAGCCTGCAAGTCATTGGATCTAGAGTGCAAGTTTCGGACGCCGCCGATCTGCGGCGCCGCTTGACCGCCTCTTGAGGTCGGCGGGCTTGACGCCTTCAATGGTCTAGTCCAATCTCCATGGTGCGACACCCGCGGCGCGCATTGGCGCCAGGGGCCGTCATCGTGAAGGGACCCACGCACCCATGACGCGAAATCACGCGCCCGGCAAGCGCACCCGCGCCGCGCTGGCCACGACGGCCGCCGCCGCCCTGGCCGTCGGAGGCACGGTGTTCGCCGCCCAAGCACAGGCGGCGAGCACCAACATTCTGGTGAACGGCAATTACGGCACGGGCGACCTGACCGGCTGGACCTGCGACGCGGGTACCGCCTCCGTCGTCAGCAGCCCGGTCTACAGCGGCGACAGCCACGCGCTGAAAGGCGCCGCTTCGAACTCGGACGACGCCCAGTGCACCCAGGCGGTGTCCGTGCAGCCGAACACCTCGTACACGCTCTCCGGCGAATTCGAGGGCGACTACGTCTACCTCGGCGTGACCGGCGGCACCGACAACTGGACCCCCGCGGCCACCTCGTGGACCCCGCTGTCGACCACCTTCACCACCAGTGCGTCGCAGACTTCTGTCACTGTCTACACGCACGGCTGGTACGGCCAGGGCACGTACTACGCCGACAACCTGGCGCTGACCGGCCCGGCCGGCACCGGCGGCGGCAGCCCCTCCGCCTCGCCGACGACCACCACGGCCTCGCCCAGCGCGTCGCCCACCACCTCGCCGTCGCCCAGCACGTCCCCGACCCCGTCGGCGACCGGCTCCACACCGACCGGCGGCGCCACCTGCGCGGTCAAGTCGCGGCCGGCCGGCAAGGTCATCCAGGGGTACTGGGAGAACTGGGACGGCGCGCTCAACGGCGTGCACCCGGGGCTCGGCTGGATCCCGATCAACGACCCGCGGATCCTCCAGCACGGGTACAACGTGATCAACGCCGCGTTCCCGGTCATCCTGTCCGACGGCACCGCGGAGTGGCAGGACGGCATGGACACCAACGTGAAGGTGGACACTCCGGCCGACTACTGCGCGGAGAAGGCGGCCGGCGCGACGATCCTGATGTCGATCGGCGGCGCGGCCGCGGGCATCGACCTCAGCTCCAGCACCGTGGCCGACAAGTTCGTCTCGACGATCGTGCCGATCCTCAAGGCATACAACTTCGACGGCATCGACATCGACATCGAGACCGGGCTGACCAACAGCGGAAACATCAACACGCTGTCCACCTCGCAGGCGAACCTCGAGCGCATCATCGACGGCATCCTCGCCCAGATGCCCGCGAACTTCGGTCTGACGATGGCCCCGGAGACCGCCTACGTGACCGGCGGCAGCATCACGTACGGCTCGATCTGGGGCGCATACCTGCCGATCATCAAGAAGTACATGGACAACGGCCGGCTGTGGTGGCTGAACATGCAGTACTACAACGGAAGCATGTACGGCTGCTCCGGCGACTCGTACTCGGCGGGCACGGTACAGGGGTTCCAGGTCCAGACGCAGTGCCTGAACAACGGTCTGACGATCCAGGGCACGACGATCAAGGTGCCGTACGCGTACCAGGTGCCGGGCCTGCCCGCGCAGTCGGGTGCCGGCGGCGGGTACATGTCGCCCTCGCTCGTGTCGCAGGCGTGGAGCAGCGTGAGCGGGCAGGTCAAGGGCCTGATGACCTGGTCCATCAACTGGGACGGGTCGCTCGGCTGGACGTTCGGGGACAACGTCAAGGGGCTGGAAGGCCGCTGACGTGCTCTGATGTCCTCTGACGTCCGCCGTCCGTCTAGAAGATCGACAATCCCGTCGCGGTGGTGAAGTGGTCAAGTGCCGCCATCGCCGCGACGGAGTTGCCCGCCGCGTCCAGCCGCGGGCCCCAGGCGCACAACGTGGCGCGTCCCGGCAAGACCGCGAGGATTCCGCCGCCCACGCCGCTCTTGCCGGGAAGGCCCACCCGATAGGCGAACTCGCCCGCCGCGTCGTAGGTGCCGCAGGTCAGCATGATGGCGTTGACGCGCTTGGCCTGGCTGCGGTGCAGCAGCCGGCTGCCGTCCGCCCGGGAGCCCTGCCGGGCGAGAAAGAGCCCGGCCAGCGCCAGGTCGCGGCAGCTGGCCGTGATCGCGCAGTGCTGGTAGTAGTGGCCGAGCACGGTGTCCACGTCGCCGAGCAGGTTGCCGTGGCTGGCGATGAAGTGAGCCAGCGCGGCGTTGCGGTGGCCGTGCGCGGCCTCGGAGGCGGCCACCTCCGGGTCGGTGCCCAGCGACGGGTTCTCCGACTCGCCGCGCAGGAAGTCGCGTACCGCGCCGGCCGCGTCACCGGTCAGCCGCAGCAGCCGGTCGGTGACGACGATCGCGCCCGCGTTGATGAACGGGTTGCGCGGGATGCCGTGCTCGGTCTCGAGCTGGATGAGGGAGTTGAACGGGTTGCCGGACGGCTCCCGGCCGACGCCTTTCCACAGCGCGTCGCCGCCGTGCGCGATCGCGAGGACGAGCGTGAACAGCTTGGAGATGGACTGGATGGAAAACGGCTGTTCCCAGTCGCCGACGCCGCACAGCTCCCCGTCCGCGGTGGCCAGCGCCATGCCGAAGGCCTCGGCCGGGACCTGGGCCAGCGCCGGAATGTAATCCGCGACCCGCCCCTGCCCGGCCGTGGCCCGTGCGACCTCGGCCGCCTCCACCAAGATCTGCTGGTAGTTCACGGCTTTATTCTGCCGCACCAGGATCGGCGTCGTGGCGATCCCGGTCGAAGACCTCGGCCCCAACCACGTCGCGGCCGCCTGGCCCACCGGGCAGACCACCGCCCTCATCCGGGAATTCGTCGCCACCGCCACCGCCCTGCTCCCCGAACAGGCAGCCTGCGCGACCGGCCTCGCCGCGGGCCCGGGGAACCCGGGCCCTGATGGGCCGTGACCGCGCTAGTGTCCGGCTCGGTCTCAGCGCACTGCGTGGCGGGATCTGCTCATGACGGCGATGCCTACAGTGGCGATGAGGCCGTATGACGCGGGCGCCAGGTAGACGTGTGGGAGGCCGAGGATGTCCACTCCGAGGCTGCCGGTCAGGCCGCCGAGGGCGCTGGCGATCGCGGTGGAGCTCATGAAGACGGCCGAGGCGGTGGCGACGGCTTCCGGTAGCAGGCGCTGGGCGACGATGATGCCGAGGGCGGCGAACACTCCCCATACCCCGCCCATCAGGACCTGCCCGGCGAACATGCCGACGGCGTCGCCGGTCAGGGCGAAGCAGAGGTTCGCGCCGACGCCGAAGGCGGCGCCGAAGATCATCAGTCGCATCATGCCGATACGGCGGGCGGCGACCACGGCCAGGGGCATGAGGATCAGCTCTATCAGAGGTTGGATACCGATGACCGCTCCGCTGACCGCTGTCGGTAAGTGCAGGTCGTCGCGCATATAGATCGTCAGGTAGCCGTACTTGATGGGTTCTCCGGCGTATACGAACACGTACAGGCCGGTGAACGCGAGCAGCGGCAGCATGGCCGGCAGCCCGGGCCGCCGTACCGGCTGCCCGGGCGCGGGCCGCCGCGATATGCGCGGTCGGACCGAGCTCGCGCGGGCCAGGCCCATCGGAGCGATCTGCGCGAGGGTGCACAGCCCGGTGGCCAGGAGCATCGCGCGCGGCCCGGCCGCGGCCGACAGCAGCGAGCCGGCGACGGGGCCGATGATCCATCCGGCAGTCAGCGCCATCCGCACGATCGAGATGACGCCGTCGCCGACCACGCTGTCGGTCGCCTGCAGATCGTCGTGGACCGCCGCGAACAGCTGCGAACCGGCGGCGCCCGCGAAGGCCAGGACGAGCGCGCTGATCACGAACGGCATCCACACCTGGTTCGCCGCGGCCATGGCCGTCCAGCCGACGAATCCGGCCAGCGCGCACAGCCGGAACGGGCCGAGTCGCCGTCCGGAGCGGTCCGAGCGCGCGCCGATCAGGTAGCCGGCCAGCGGCGCGGTGATGTTCGTCAGGTAGTAGAGGCCTGCCGTGGTCAGGGACACATGCAGGTCGTTGACCAGGAACAGCGTGATCTGCGGGGCGGCCGCGGAGGTGCCGAGGCCGGACAGGAACAGCGCGATCGTCGCGCCGCGGTAGAGCGGCGAGGCCCAGACCGAGCGCATCGCCGACGGGGTGGCGGTGGTCTCGTCGGCGGCAAGCGCACGTGACACGCTAGGGCACCCCCCAGGGCTAGTGTACGAACGTACATAAGAGTGTACGTTCGTACACACTAGGGCCGGCGGCGCGGCGCCGGGAAGGGGCGGGCGGTTACGGAACCCGTCCCGTGACGATGCGCCGCACGGCTTCCACGGTTCGGGCGCGTTCGGGCGCCGTAGTGTCCAGGGCGGCGTGGATGAACAGGCCCTCGATCAGGGCGTCGAGCATGTGGGTGGTCGGCTCGTCGAAGAACCGGCGCAGCGCGCGCCGGCTGCGGGCCATCCAGGCACTGGTCAGGCTGCGGAACTCGGGCTTGCGGGCGGCGAGGGTGTAAAGCTCCGTGGTCAATACGAGTTCGCGCTGGGAGGCGAGCAGGTCGGCGTGGATGAGCCCGACCACGGCCTCGTGCGCCTCGTCCGCGGTCGTCGGCTCCAGGAACCATTCCTCGTAGCGGGTGGCGATGGTGTCGGCGAACTTCTCGAAACTGGCGCGCAGCACCTCGTCCATGTCCGCGAAGTGGTAGGTCATCGACCCGAGCGGCACGTCGGCGCGGGCGGCGATCTTGCGGTGCGACGCTCCGGCGACCCCGACCTCCGCGATCACGTCGAGCGCCGCGTCGATGATCCGGCCCCGGCGGTCGGGATCGAAGCGGCGGCCGCGGCCGTGGCCGACCGCGCTGCCGGCGCTCTGGGATGCGGCGTCCGCCGCTGCTGCGTCCATCGCGCTCATCGTAGTGCGGCGTCCGGCCCGGCTAGAGGCTCCGGATGACCCGGGCCGGCGAGCCGACGGCCAGCGAGCGGGCCGGGATGTCACGGGTCACCACCGAGCCGGCCCCGATCACGCTGTCGTCGCCGATCGTGACCCCGGGGCAGACGATCGCGCCGCCGCCGAGCCAGACGTTGTCGCCGATGGTGATCGGCCGGGCCGCCTCAAGCCGGTCGCGCCGCGGCTGCGCCTCCAGCGGGTGCACGGGCGTGAGCAGCTGCACGTTCGGGCCGATCTGGCAGTCCTGCCCGATCACGATCGCGGCGACATCCAGGGCGGTGAAGTTGTAGTTGATGAAGGTGCGGGCCCCGACGGACAGGTGGGTGCCATAGTCGACGTATAGCGGAGGCCTGATGTGCGCCTCCTCGCCGAGGTGGCCGAGCAACTCGGCCAGGATCGGCCGGGCACCGTCCGGGTCCTCGGTGTAGGCGGCGGCGTACCGCGTCTGCAGGCGCACCGCCCGCTTGAACTGCTCCCAGCTCTCCGGGTCGTCGCTGACGTACCAGTCCCCGGCGAGCATGCGCTCCCGGTTGGTGCGCCCGTCCCCGGCGAAGTAGTCGGTCACGGCAGAGTCCCTTCGGCGATCCCGCCAGCTGTTGCGTACGATCGTACACATCAGCGCGGGTCGCCGAGCATCTCAGGCAACGATGACGCGCCGGCACTCTTCACTGGATCAGGGCACAGAGGCACCGCGGCGAAATCTGATGGTTCGTTAGTCGTTAGTATTGCCCCGTCTCAGGTCCCGAGCGCGGAAGCGGCCGCCGCCGGGAACCCGTGCGCCGGAGCGGCCTCGCGCCAGACCGGCGTGCCCGTAGGAAGAAGGGGCGCCTGCCTGTGCCCGAGCCGATAGACGACGAGATCGAGGCGTTCATCACGCGCCCGGCCCCGGCGGGCGTCGACTGGCGCGTATGGCAGGCCGCCCGCGTCAGCGGCCGCAGCAGTGCCCTGGCGTATCTGCTCGGTGCTCTCAACGACGAGATCAACGCGAGTAGTGTCACCGCGGAGTCCGTTACCCGTGCCATTCGCAGCACCCTGTCGTACGCGGTCGCGATCGAGTCGGCGGCCGCCGAGCGCTTCACCGAACCGCGTGCCGACGACCACCTCGGCTCGCAGTTGGGCGACTGACGCCAACCGGGTGACTACTGGGAATAGGTCCCGATCAGGCTGCCGATCCCGAGCGCGTGCGCCGTGAGTTGCGTCGGGTCCACGCCGTAGCTCCCGCCGAACTTCGGCGGGTGATAGGAATTCGGCTCCGCGTAGAGCGTCCACTGGTACTGGTCCGTGTTGCCCGTGCCCGGGCACATCGGCAGATAGTTCTGCACCTCGAAGCCACCGGCGTTGCTCCCCGCGGCCATGCTCGTGACGTCGGGCTTGATGTTCAGCACGATCCAGTGCAGCACCGAACCGGTGTTGTCGTAGACGTAGAGTGCGATCCATCCGGTGCCCGGCGGTACGTGGCTCCAGGCCAGGGGCGGCGAAACGGCGCCGTTCGTCGCGTCGCACGTGTATGCCTTCGGGATCGCGCCATTGGCCTGGAAGGCCGTGCTGGTCACCGTGATCGCCGCCGTAGGATGCGGCGCGGGTGCCGTCGTTGAGCTCGAAGCGGTCGGTTTCGGCGAGCTCGAACAGGCCGCGAGCGCGGCTAGTCCGAGAATTGCAGTGGCGCCGCAGCGCACTTTCAATGATCTCATCCGAATATCCCCTCCCGCGCAAAGGGTACGACAGCCGACGCCTGCGTGGAAGACGTCCGGGAGACGCCTCCGCGGCGGCAGGACGGCGCGCCGCCGCGGAGGACTCAGATTCCTTACTTGCTGGTGACGACGGCGGTGCTGCTCGTCGTGCTTCCTGAGTCGGTGATCGGCGCGATGCTGGCGACGTAGCCGAAGCCGATCGGGACGGTGGCGGTCTCGGTCGCGCTGGTCACCACGCCGAAGATGTCGCGGGAGTACGCGGTGCCGGTGACCTGCTCGTAGATGATGCCGAACTTCAGGTAGCCGAGGTCGCCCGCCGGGACCTGGACCGTGCCCTGCACGGCGACGCTGCCGCTGACCTGGATCTGGCCGCTGGGCGTGAGCGAGGTCAGCGAGCCGAGCAGGGCGGCCGGGCTGACCGAGATGCTGCCGCTCAGCCCGAGGGTGAGCTGGCCGGAGACCGTGACGGTCTGGCTCAGCTGCGTCGAGGCCGTGCTGTTGTTGGCCTCGGTGATGGTCGGCAGCAACTGGAGGATGTCGTCGTTGCTGACGACGCTGTCGGGAACGTACCAGGTCTGCGGCACGCAGATCTTCGGTGAGGACCAGCAGATCGGCGCCGGACCGGAGTCGGACGCCGAGGACGAGGACGGGGACGGGGACGAGGCGGTGGCGGCGTCGGCCGGGGCCGCGGTGAAGGTGGCGGCGCCGGCGAGCATGCCGAGGGTGAGGGCGGAACTCGCGATCCGGCGGGGGAAGTGCCTGGCCATGAATGACTCCCTAGTCTCTGGTCGGGCCCCCGCACACGGAAGGGGCCGGACCGTGGGTATGGTCGGCCGTCGGCCGATGCCGCGGATACCGCTGATCGCCCCGTGCATGTGGTGGCGCCCGGCGTCATCAGACGTCGAGGATGTCGGCTTTCAACTGACGGCCGCCCCGAGACTAGGGACGCGCGCGCGGGACCGGTCCGCTCCGTGGCGCCCTACGATTCCGCCTCTGACGTTCCGTCGGTTTCCAAGCCGCGAAAAAGGGGTGCACCGCCGCTTCAGCGGCCGCGCACCCCTGGCTGGTAGGCGTTGGTAGATCCCTGCTATGTGGTTGTGGTTTTGGCGGCTGCGGTGGTGTAGTCGGGGTTGATGCCGAGTTGGGCGAGCATGACGCTGATGCCGACGTAGCAGTTGAAGTCGGAGATTTTGCCGTCGCGGATGTACCAGAAGTCGCCGGTGGGGATGTCGAG
>NZ_DASZKT010000060.1:0-31575 GCF_035552695.1 Actinospica sp. | reverse complement strand
CCCCCCCCCCCACCGCCGTCGCCGGTTCAGTGCCAGCTGTTCAGTGCGCTGATACCTTACAGGCTGCCGAGGGGCAGGCTGCTCACGACCGGCAGGCTGCTCAGCGGGGAGGCGCCGGCCGAGGTGATGCTGTTCAGGATGCCCGAGACCTGGCCCTGCAGGCCGTTCAGGGCGGTGGTGACGGTGCCCAGCTGGTTCTGCACCTCCGGCCACACCGAGGACGCGAAGTTGGTGGCGGCCGGGCCGGCCCAGACGTTCGGGTCGGTCAGCGCGAGGCCGTGCGAGGTGACCTGGGACAGGACGTCGCCGAGCGGGCCGTTCAGGAGGCTGAGCAGCTGGTTGATGTGCAGGTGGGCCTCGGCGGTAACCTTCACGGTCCCGGAAACGTCGGACATGGTGGTGCTCCAAATCTAAGTCGAGTGTGCCGAGACGCTGGGATTTCGTCTGACCGGCGGTACGAGAAGAACATTACGGGGGCGACGAGTCATCGGTCGTCTAACGAAAGGTGGAACTTCGCTCTACCGCGTTCGTTGTAGATCGCGTCAACTCCTGCCCTCCGCGTGCGAGACCGCGGACATGTCCGCCAGCACCAGTTGCACCCCCTCCATCCGGCCGTCGGACACGAGGTAGCCGCGTCCGGGCAGCGGGGCCATGCGGTGCTGGCGCGGCAGCGGGGAGCCGAGCAGGTCGCCGTCGAGCTCGTGGTCGGGCACGAGCAGCACGCCGCAGCGTCCCTCGCGCACCCGCTGCGTCCACAGGCCGAACTGGCGGCGCACGCCGTCGTTGCGGCCCGCCGCGATCAGGTGGCGGCCCGGACCGGCCTTGGCGATGAAGCGGTCGATGACGCCGAGGCCGTCGGGGATGGTGTCCGCGTCGTCAACCAGAAGCAGAGTTCTGCCTTCGAACGGCGCGAGGACGCTGTCGAGCTGCGCGTAGTCGGTGCAGACGACGACCGGCTCCGGCAGATCGCGCAGCGGCGAGCGGCGCGGCGCGAAGGCCACCACGTTGGGCGGTTCGGGCCCGGCGAGCACGATGGCCGCGATCGACACGAGGGCGCTGCTGCGGCCGGACCGCGGCGGGCCGGTGATCAGGGCGTTCTCGTGCTCATACAGCTTCAGCGCGACGGGGGCCAGGTTGCTGTCCGCGAAGCCGACCGGGACCGACCAGGGTTCGAGGCCGGTGTGCGCCACCGCGCCCGAGGCCTGCAACTGACCGGCGTCGATGCGCTCGGGCAGCAGCCGCACGGGGAACGCGGTGCGACGCGCCTCCCCCCAGCGATGGGCGACGGCCATGACGGCGGAGCCCGGATCGGCGCCGGGGTAGCCGATCTGCACGATCTGCCGCGAGGCGACGACCAGCGCGCGGCCCGGCAGGGCGGCGGGAACCGCGCTGCGCGGGATGTCGAAGGGCGCGTAGTCGCCCGGATCGGCCAGCCGCAGCAGCAGTTTCTGCCGGCACAGGGCCGCCCAGGCGCTCGGCACCGCGCCCGCGCGGTCCGCCGTGGCCGCGATGTGCAGCCCGACGGCCGGGCCGTCCGCGAAGACCCGCTCGAGGTCGTCGAGGACGCTGAGACCGCCGTAGTCCTTCTCGAGTTCGGCCCGGAGGGCGCCGACGTTGTCGATCAGCACGAGCCAGCGGGCCGGTCGGGCGGCGTGGCCGCGGCGGCCCGCGCCGGCGCCGCCCTCCTTCCGCGCGTTCAGCTCGGCTCGCAGCATCCTGATGAGCCGGATCTGCCGGGCGCGCTCGGTGGGGCCGATGTAGGCGCCGGTGTGCGGCAGTCCGGCCAGCGGAGCGAGATCACCGGAGCCCATGTCGAGGGCGTAGATGTGCTGGCTGTCCGGCGGCAGCGACACGGCGACCGACAGGGCCAGCGCGTTCAGCGCGGTGGAGGTGCCAGAGCCGACGACGCCGTAGATCAGCATGTTGCCAGCGGCGGGGTCCCAGCCGACCGGGTACTGCGCCTGCCGGTCCGGGTCGTCGGCCAGCGCGTACGCGGGCAGGTCGGTGGCGTCGGTCTGCACTCCGCGCACGGCGAATCCGAGTTCGAACAGCGGGATGGAGTCGGGCAGCGGGTCCGGCCACGGCCTGCGCGGCGCCCCGATTCCGGCCTTGGCGCTCGCCCACCGGGCCGCCTCGACCAGCAGGGCCAGGTCGGTCGGCGCGTCGCCGGTCACGTCGGTGTCCGACGCGGCGAGCATGGTGTGGTCGTCCGGGGCCAGGCGGAACGGCACCACGGTCACGCCGCTGGACACGGCCGTCGGTGCGGTCACCCCGGTGGAGAGCGCGGTCTGCACCGGCAGCACCTCGTTCGCGCTGACCCGGTAGAAGCCGCGTCCCCACTGCCTGCTGCCGATTCCGGCCGCGGCTGGCGAGTCGATGACGTCCTGGGAGTCGGTGGCGCTCTCCAGCCGCAGGGCCAGCCGCAGCTTCACGTTGTTCTTGATGGCGTCGCTGACCGAACCGGACGGCCGCTGCGTCGCCATGATCAGGTGCATGCCGAGGCTTCGTCCGCGCTGCGCGATGCTGACCAGCGAGTCGACGAACGCGGGGAGCGCCTTGACCAGCGTGGCGAACTCGTCGATCACCACGACCAGGCGCGGCATCGGCTCCAGGTCGGGGCGTTGCGTGTCGCGAAGTCGCTGGTAGTCGCGGACGTGGCTGAGTCCGACGCCGCGCAGCGCGTGCTCCCGGTAGCGCAGTTCGGCTTCCAGGCAGCGCAGCGCGCGTTCGCCGAGTTGTTCGTCGAGGTCTGTCACGAGGCCGACGACGTGCGGCAGTTGCGCGCATTCGTCCAGCGCGCCGCCGCCCTTGTAGTCGACCAGCGCGAAGGTGAGGTGCTCGGGGTCGGTGCCGACGGCGAGGCTGATGATCAGGGTTCTGAGCAGCTCGCTCTTGCCGGAGCCTGTGGTGCCCGCGATCAGGCCGTGCGGGCCGTCGTCGTCGAGGTCGATCTCGAACAGCTCGCGCTCGGTGACGCCGAGCACGGCCCGGACCCGCAGCGTTTCCAGCGTGGTGCGCCAGCGCGCCCCGACGGCGATGTCGAGCTGGCCGGGCAGTTCCAGCAGCGGCAGCAGGCCGACGCGGTCCGGCAGGCCGCTGCCCTCGGACTTGAGCTCCGGGTCCTCGAACCTGGCCAGCGCGCGGGCGAGTCCGTTGGCGCGGCGCTTCGTCATGCCCGCGACCAGGATCTCGTCGACCTGCTCGCCGGTGGCGACCCGGCGCAGCCGCCCGGAACCGTCGCCGGCCACGGAGAGCACCTCGGTGCACAGTGCGGGCAGCCGCCTCGTCAGCACGATCCCGGAGACCGAGCCGACCCGGCCGCCGAGAAGATCGCGCAGGTAGCAGGGACGGCCTTCGAGCAGGGTCGCGCCGTCGACGATGACGAGCAGCACGGGCGATCCGGGGCCGGACGCGTCCGTGTCACGCGGTGACGGCGTGCTGGTGGCGCCGAAATCCGTCAGCAGCGTGCGGGCCAGCGCCTCGGAGCGCTCGGAGCCGATGGCGACCAGGCGTCCGGTGCCGTCGCGCGGATCGGTGCCGTGCGGGAGCCACTTCGTCCATTCCCAGTCCGCGATCCGGTCCTCGTCCGCGAAGACCGCGATCGCGACGTCGGCCGGCCCGCTGCCGGTGGCCGCCTGGCTGAGCAGCGCGCGGGCCGCGGCGAGGGCGGCCACCCGGTCGCCCTCCATGCCCAGCACGCCGCCCGCGGCCAGGTTCACCGGCACCGGGACCTGCTTCAACCCCGAGGCCGCGGCCAGCGCCGCGGTCAGCCGCTCGTCGAGCTCCAGATCGTTGCGGCGGGGGCGCTCCACCGGCGGTTCCCAGCGCCGGTCGGCGTATCCGGCGGAGACCTGCAGGAAGTCCGCCGCACCGCGCCGCCGCTCCCACAGTCGCAGACCGGGAGCCGTGGCGCGGTGGAAGTACTCGGCGACGTCGGGGAAGTCGGCCAGCAGCCTGGCCTGCTGCTCCGCGCGGCGCACCGCGAGCAGGTCGCAGGCCTCCGTGAGGTCCGCCGCGTACGCGCGCTTGCCGCGGCGCGAGCCGTTGCGGCCCCTGAGCCGGTCCTCGACCTGGCTGCCGATCATGATCATCGGGCTGAACAGGGCGATCATCGCGTACGCGGGGTTCTTGAGCAGCACCACCATGACGCCCGCGAGCAGCAGCGGGAAGACGATCGTCGAGATGCGCATCGGCACGCCCTGGGACCGGTTCGGCGGCTCGGGCAGCCGGATCGGCGGACGATCGGGCGGCATGGCGACGCGCGGTGCCCGGTTGAACGGCAGCGTGCCGCCGGGACCGGCCTCGCGCGCGGGATTCACGAACGCCGTCGGGCTGATCGAGGGCACCGGCAGCACCCGGAAGGGCACCCGTCCGGCCGCGCAGACCAGGTCGTTCGGGCCGACCTGCGCGGACCCGGTCAGCCGCACGCCGTTGACGTCCGTGCCGTTGCGCGAGCCGAGGTCGGTGACCGTGACCCGGCCGTCCTCGGTGACGTCGATCTCGCAGTGCAGCCGGGAGACGTCCCGGGAGTTGACCCGGATCTCGGCCTCCTCGCCGCGGCCGAGCCGCATGCGCCCGGGCTCGAGCCGCACCGACAGGCCCGCGTCGAGGCCGCCGACGATCCGCAGCACCGCGCCCGGATCGATGGTCGCGGTGGCGTCGGTGTCCGAGCGCTCCGCGCCGAATCCGAAGTCCTCGACCGACGGGAGCCCCACCTCGGAGCCCGCGACGAGGCCGGAGCCGGCCAGCGGGGCGCCGGGGGGCGCGGGTCTGCCGTCGATGACCAGCCCGCTTCCGGGGGCGCCGAGCGCGGCGGCCAGGTCGGCGACCACCGCATCCGGGCGGCCGAGCCGCGCCTCCCATTCGCGTTCGATCCCGGCGTCCCGATGGACGAACCTCATCTATCTGCCACCCGCTCTGTTCCGCACGACGGCCTTGCCCTTGCCCGCGCCAGATTAGCCGTTCAATCCGGGTCGGTACGGCACCTGCCACGCGCGGCATACCCGGATACCGCAAAGGTTTACCCGCGCACGACCGAATCCTTGCCGCGAGCTGAGGACAGGCCGCACGGCCGCTGGCTAGGTTGGTCCGATGCTCCGCATGCGCGACGTGCCCGGGAAACTGGCCGCGATACCTCCCACGGTCGTCGACTTCGCCATCGCCGCCGCCGTCACCTGGCTCTCACTCAGCACGGCGGCGGGGTCGTACCCGCCCTCGGGGTCGCGGCCGTTCGACGCGCTGGCCGTGCTGCTCACGTCCGCGATCGGCGTGGCGCTGGTGGTGCGGCGCGTCTTCCCACTGGCGGTGATGATCGCGTGCGCCGTGCTGGTCGCGGTGTTCGAGGCGCGCGGCTACTGGCTGAGCCTGAACCAGCTGGCCCTGCAGCTCGCGTTTTTCACGGTTGCGTCACGCCGTGGTCGCGCGTGGACGGCGGCGGCCGCGGCGGTCGTGTACCCCGAGCTGATGTACAGCAACGTCCACGAGTGGGTCGGCTCGCTGTTCAACATCTACCTCGGCACGGCGGCACGCGTCGTGGCCATCGGCGTGATCGGCGACGGAGCCAGAAGGCTGACGGAGAGCCACGCGCTGATGGCCGACTACAGCGGCCAGCTCCAGCGCAAGCAGCGCGACCGGGAGCAGCGCTTGGTGCTGTTCGAGCGGATCCGGATCGCACGCGAGCTGCACGACGTGACCGCGCACCACCTGTCCGTCATCGCGGTACAGGCCGGTCTCGCGCGCTTCGTCCTCGAAACGGATCCGAAGACCGCCGACCAGGCGCTCCGCACGATCTCGGAGGTCGGCAGCGAGGGCCTCGCGGAGCTGCGCCGGCTCATCAGCCTGCTGCGTCCGGACGAGGACGACAACGGAGCGGGCGCGGACGACCGCCCGGCGCCCGGCATCGGGCAGCTGCCGGTGCTGGTCGAGCGGGTGGGCCTGTCCGGCACTCCCTCGCGCTACACGATCGCCGGGCGTCGGCGCCCGTTGCCGGCGGGCATCGAGCTGTGCGTATACCGGGTGGTCCAGGAGTCGCTGACCAACTCGCTGAAGCACGCGCCGGGTTCGTCGGTGGACGTGCGTCTCGAATACGAGCCCGAACACATCCGGCTGACCGTCGCCGACACCGGCCCGAACGGCGTCGCGGCCCAGCGCACCGAGCACCCGCGATCCGCCGTCGCGCAGGCCACCGAGCACACCGGCTCCGGGATGGGCCTCACCGGCATGCGCGAGCGCGCGGCCCTGTACGGCGGCGAGATCTCGGCCGGGCGCAAGCCGGACGGCGGCTTCGAGGTCACCCTCATCCTGCCGATCGACGCGCCGGAGGACGAGGCCTCCGATCCGCGCGGCGAGCAGGAACCGGCGCTGAATCACTGAATCCGGCGATCTCCGCAGGCTGCGGTCACTCGATCGCGCGCAGCCAGGAGTCGAGCGCCCACCACCATTGCAGGGTGTCGGTGACGGGCTCGTCGGGCGCGCCGAAGCCGGTCAGTTCACTCAAGCGGCGCAGCCGGTGCTTGACGGTATTCGAGTGAACGTGCAACGCGGCGGCCGTCGGAGTGAGTTGGCGGCCGTGGTCCAGGTAGGTGAGGGCCGTTTGGGCGAGCAGGCGGTGGAAGCTCTTGCCCGGGTCGAGGCGCGGCAGCAGGTCGGCGGCGAGCACGGGGCCGAGTTCGGGATGCGCGTCGACGGCCACGAACGCGGAGAGCCCGGTGATGGATCGCAGTCCGCGCAGGCCGCGCAGCCTGGCCGAGGCGAGGGCGGATCGGCAGAGCGGGTAAACCGTGGCGAGACGGTTCGCCGGTTGGGCGGGTGAGGCGACCACCGCGATGTGCTCCAGCGCGTCGGGGACGGGCAGCCGCGGGGTGACGCAGCACAGGTAGCCGTCTACGAACCCTGTGATGTCGCCGCACAGCACCGCCTCGACACGCGCGGCCTCGCGCGGCTCGACGACGTCGGCGATCAGGCAGTGATAGCGCTTGGCGGGGTCCAGACCAGCGTCGACCGCGTTCGCGCCGCGCTCCCCGTGCAGCAGACCGCGCAGGGCCTGGACTCTGATCGCGTGGCCGGTCCGAGCGAGGGTGAGCTCGTGGTTCCGGTAGGTGTGGATGAGCCGGTTCTGCAGGTCGGTGGTGAATCCGTCGAGCTCGACGAGCGCGTCGATCAGCGTCTCGGGGGCCACGCCGCGCGACCGGGCCTGCTCGGTGAGGGCCAGCAACAGGTGCGCGCGACCGGCTTGGAAGCCCTCGAGCAGCCCGGCGAGCGGAACGCCCTGCGCGACCCGGTCGGCGGCCAGGCCGTCCGCGGCGGCGAGGTCCGGGCTCGCCGCCGCACCGGCGAAACCCCGGGCCACGCTCCGCAGCAGGGCGGCGACGTTGCGCCGCACCTCGCCGTCGGGCAGCGCCGCCACGGACGGGGACTTGTCGCGGGCCGCGCGGACCACGGCGTCGAGCGCGGTCGGCTCGCCGCACATCCGCTCGACGATGCCGACCAGGACCGCGCGGCCCGCGGGGTCACCCATGGGAGCAGTCACCCATTCGAACGGTCATCCGATCGAGGACGAGAGCCCGGCGATCACCGATTCCGGCACGCTGGCGTTGCGCTCCCGCTGCGGGAAGTTCCCGACCGGAATCCGCGCGACCTCGGCTCCGGTCGCGTAGTCGACGACCGAGACCGCGTTGCCGGCGCTCAGCGAGACGTAGCAGTAGTTGCCGTCCGTGCTGGTCAGGGCCCAGTACGGAATGCTGCCGGTCGGGTAGGTGACCGTGCCCGTGGTGCTCAGGCTGCCGGTGTCCACGATCTTCGTGTAGTCGTCGATCGTGCCGACGTCGCAGAGCTTGCCGGAGTCGCCGGACAGCGCGATCCCGTGGTGCGCGGAGTTCTGCGGGTAGTCGTCGTACGTCTCGCTCGCGGCCTTCGCGCTGAACGGCTGCTGGACGGTGGCGAGGGTCTGACTGGTGTTCAGGTCGTACTTGATGAAGCCGTTGAGGTACGACATGTCGGCGTACATGGTCGTGCCGTCCGGTGCGATCACGAACGGCCGCAGGCCGTACGGGAAAGTCCAGACCTTGACGACCTTGAGCGTGCTCGCGTCCACCTTCTCGAGCTGGAGGGCCCCCTTGAGGAAGTTCAGCGAGTACGGCAGGGCCGTGATGCCGATGCTCTCGTTGTAGATGTACTTGCCGTCCGAGGTGAAGGTGTTCTGGTGCGGGTAGCTGCCGGTGGTGAACTTGCCGATCAGCGAGCCGTCCGCCGTGTTGAAGACCTCGGCTTCGGCGGAGGTCGTGGCGGAGACCACCACTTCCTTCCCGTCGGGCGAGAGCCCGAGGTGGTCGGAGTGGATGCCGTCCATCTGCTCGACCCACAGTTCCTGATGGGTGACGAGGTTGAACGCGGCCACATCGTCCAGGTTGCCGCGGGAGACGTAGATGGTGGTGCCGTCGGGCGAGATGGCGAAGTCGTCGACGTAGCGGGTCCCGCCGACGGCCGGGTCCACGCTCGACTCGTCCGCGTTGGCGACGGCGTAGCCGGCCCACTGCGCGGGGGTCCAGCTCGCGAAGACCTGCTGCAGGTCGGGGATGACGCTGAAGGAGCCGAGATTCGTCAGCGTGGTCGCGTCGATGAAGCTGATCGTGCCGGCCACGGCGTTGCCGACGACCAGCACTCCGCGACCGCCGTCCGCGTGCGCCTGCACGGTGGGTCCGGCGACGAACGCGGCGGCGAGAACGATGGACACTGAGCCGGTGGTGATCAAGCGCTTACGGGGCATGGGCGGTCCTCGGGCTTGTTACCTAAAACCTGAACTTCGGTTCGTACTCTTGTGAGTTTCGATCCGACGGACGGCGCTGCCAAGTGCGCTGCCGACAACGTTCAGGTCTCACGTCGTCACTCGCGGACAACGGCGGCGGCGGGTGCGGTCTTCGTCAGCCGCCGTCCACCGTCGCCAGCTGCCGTTGGCCGCCGCCCGCCGTCGTGCTAACCGCCTTGCCAGCTGCCTTGTTCGCCCGGTTGGTCCACGTGCGCTCCAGGCTGAGGCGCAGGTTCTCGCTGTACAGCAGGCGCGCCTGTTCGATCGCGTACTCGGCCACATAGGTCCGGTAGGCGTCGAAGGGCTCCTCGGCGAGTGTCAGCATGCGGCGATTCGGGATGACGGCCGGGTTCGCCAGCCGTCCGATGGCGATCTCCGCCGCGGCCTCCATCTGCTCGGCGTCGACGACCTCCTCGCACAGCAGCCGGGCCTAGGCGTCCTCGGCAGCGATCTTGCGGTCCCACACGATCATCCGACGCGCCGCGCGGGGGCCCACGAAGCGGCTCAGTCGCAGGTTTGCCAGGCCCGGGATGATGCCCTCGGTCAGGGCGGGCAGCGAGAAATACGCGTCGCGCGCGGCGATGACGCGGTCGAACACGAGTAGCTGCTGTGCTCCCCCGCCGGTCGGAAAAAGGCACGAGAAATCGACGCGACACAGAACCCGCGGAAAACGTACTGCGCCGACGAAGTGGCGCGTAAATCAAGCCCCTAAGTACTAATACCTTGAATGCTCAGCAGTGCGGGAGCCCCCAGGCAACGCCGCACACCGGCTCACGGCCGCCGGGACCGCCGCGCGATCCGACCCGCTGACTCGTTGAATCCAGGCTCAGGGGTACGAAACCAGGTCGCTCGGGCCGCCGAAGGCGGAGGAAACGGCCGCTCCGGTGCCGTTGATCACGGACTGGATGCCGCCGGAGCCGCTGAGGAACACGGTGAGGATGTCGTGGAACTGGACTCCGGGCGCGTCCGGCGCCTGGAAGGCCGTCGAGTTCTCGATCGCCACGCCCTGGTTGAAGAAGGAGTAGCTGCCCAAGCCGTAGCCCTGGAACGAGGTCACGCTCTCGGGCAGGTAGAGCGCCGGATAGCCGTTCTGGGTCGGACTGGCCATCCACGCGGCCTGGTCCGGAACCTCGTACGGGTTCTCGTTCTGGAAGAAGATCACCGTGCCGTGCTGTCCGGTCCAGACCGTCTCGTACTTCTGGAAGTGCTCGACCGCCAGGCCGTACGCGGTGACGTTGTCGCCGCCGACGACCACTCCGGTGTCCGCGGTGTCGCCGGTCCACGTGCCGGCACCCGCTCCGTGGTCGGCGCGCCAGGACCAGACGTCATCCATGATCGAGTCGCTCGCGTCGTTGACGAAGGCCGTGTGCACGCTGCCCGCCGTGGCTCCGCCGACGCGGAAGAAGACGTCGTCGATGCTCGTCGGGTCGTTCTTGTACGCCGACAGGCCGGCGAGTGCGGACAAGCCGTGCAGGTCGAGCAGCGCCGGGGAGGTGACCGGTCCGGCGTCGAAGATCAGACCCGAGATGTTGATGCCCGGCACGGGCGTGGCGTCCATCGTGACGTTGCCGTGCTCCGGGATCAGCGTCGGGAAGCCGAGGCCGACGATCTTGGTGTCCGGCCAGAGCACGTGGATGGTGCTCGGCACATTGTAGACACCGGGCGTGAACAGCAGGTTGAGCCCGCGGGCCAACGCGAGGTTGATCTGCCCGACCGTCGTCGACTGCTGCACGACGTAGAACCTGCTCAGCGGCAGCGAGTAGCCCGGCGTGCCGCCGTTCGCCCAGCTCGGTCCGCTCGAGTCCGTCTGAGCCGAGGGGATGAAGACCTCGTAGTTGCCCGAGGAGTCGGCGTAGAGGTACGGCTCCTCACGCGTCGTCGGGCAGGTGGCGAGGGTCGTGTACGGGGCGGGACCGCCGCTGTCGCCGGAATTGCCCGCGAAGCTCTGCGCGGGGGCGCCCGGGTCGCCGCAGAAGACCTGGTTCCACACGCCGTTCGTCCAGCCGTCGAGGCTGCTGTTCCGGGTGATGTACTGCTGCTGCGATCCGTTGATGACGGTGCCGCCGGTGAACGAGGAGTCGGCGATGAAGCCGCCGCTGGCGTAGTCCGGCGAGCCGTCGCAGTAGTCCATCAGCGTGACGTTGCCGTTCACCTGGACCCGGCGCATCGGCGCGGCCTGCGAGACGGCCCAGAACTCCGTGTTGCCCTTGCAACCGGAGCCGCCGGCCGTGTCGATGGTGAGGTTCGACAGGGAGCGCCAGAAGTTCTCGAGCGCGAAGCACTGGGTCTGGTCGCCGTTCGTGCACTGATTGAAGGTGTCCGCCTGGCCGACGATCGTCGTGTCGGACGGGTTCTTCCCGAGCCCGGCCACGCTCGTGTAGTAGCCGACCTGGAAGACCAGCGGGTCCGCGGTCGAGCCGTAGGTGCCCGGCTCGAACAGCAGCGCGTACCGCTGCGTGCCGAACTGGTTGGGCACCTGCTGCGCGGCGATCGCGTCGAGCGTGCCCTGGATCGTGCTCTGCGGCATGGACGGGCTGAACACGTAGACGTTCGGCCCGAGAGCCCCTCCGGTCGTGGACGGCGCCACGCCGGATGACGGCGATGTCGACGCGGTGGACGTCGAGGCCGTGGATGTCGAAGCGGCGGAAGCCACCGCGGGCAGGCCCGCGAATCCGACCAACGCGACGACGACGGCCAGCAGCCGTATCCACGGCGATTGCAGCACGGAGAGCGCTCTCATGGCGAGTAGTGAACCGTGCTCAGCCAAGAGAGTCAAGGGCCTGAGTAGGTTCCGGAACCGTTTACGGAGCGGCCCAGGGTGCGACGGCCGGAGAGAGCGCTTACATTCGCCAATGTGACCGTTGATCTCTCCGCGCTCTCCTCTTTGCGCGAGCGGGTGGCCGCCGACGTGGGCGGGGAGGCCGCGCGGCTGGTCGTGCGCTTCGTGGCGGAGACGATGGATCGCGCGGCTCGGCGGCTGCCCGATGGGACGATGTACCTGGTCACCGGCGACATCCCGGCGATGTGGCTGCGGGATTCCGCGGCGCAGGTGCTTCCGTTGCTACGGCTCGGCGCGTATTGCCCGTCCGCCGAGCGGTTCGTCGCGGAGGTGCTGCGGCGCCAACTGTCCTTCATAACGCTCGATCCGTACGCCAACGCGTTCAATCCGGGTCCGACCGGCGCCGGGCACCAGCGCGACAAGACCGAGATGAGCCCGCACGTCTGGGAGCGCAAGTACGAGGTCGACTCCCTGTGCTATCCGCTGCACCTGGCCGAACGATTCTGGCGCTGCACCGGCCGGACCGACGTGTTCGACGCGCTCTACTGGCGTGCGGTAGAGCGCGTTCTCTGCGTCTGGGAGATCGAGCAGGACCACGAGGCCCGCTCCGGCTACCGCTTCCAACGACGCTTTGCGCGACGCAGCGGCACCCTGGCGCGCGGCGGCCGGGGCAGGCGCGTCGCCGTCACGGGCATGACGTGGAGCGCCTTCCGGCCGAGCGATGACTCCTGCGCCCACAACTACAACGTCCCCGGCAACATGTTCGCCTCGCTCGTGCTAGCGCGGCTCACGGAGATCGCCGAGATCGCGCCGCCCCCGGACAGCGCCCTGATCGAGCGGGCTACGCGGCTGCGCGAAGGGATCGAGCAGGGCCTGCGCGAGCACGCCGTGGTCAACGACCCGGTGACCGGTCCACGCTGGGCGTATGAGGTGGACGGCCTCGGCGGCGTCCTCGAGATGGACGACGCGAACGTCCCCAGCCTGCTCTCGCTACCTCGTCTCGGTTACTGCCGAACCGACGATCCGCTGTACGTGGCTACGCGCGCGTTCATCCTCAGCCCACGCAATCCGCACTACTATCAGGGCTCTGCGGCCTCGGGCATCGGCAGCCCGCACACGCCGCGGCGCCATGTCTGGCCGACCGCCCTCGCCACGGCCGCGTTCACGAACCCTGACGAGACGGTCAGGCGTGCCACCGTCAGAACGCTGCTGGAAACACGTGGCGGGACCGATCGCATCCACGAGTCCTTCCACGTCAACCGGCCGGAGACGTGGACCCGCCGCTGGTTCTCCTGGGCCGAGGCAACCTTCTGCGACCTCGTCCTCGACTGCTGCGGATTCGAACCGAATCCAAGTCTCACGGAGCGGGGATGAGGATGTCCCGCACGAGGGCGTCGAGCTGGGCGTCGGCGTCGAGGAACTGCCGGAGCGTGGCGCGGGTGGCGCCGAAGTCGTCGAACTCTTCGACCGTCATTCCGTCGGGCTCGTAGGCGCGGCAGAAGTCTGAGATCTTCGAGAGCTCGGCGATGATCCGTTCGTCCACGGGCACGTCGATGCGGCGCACGACCGGGAGTTCGTTCTCGTTGATGCGCAGCTGCCAGTCGAACGGCGGCGAGACGACGAGGTCGCCGCCGAGCAACTCAGACCATTGCAGTCCGTTGCGGAACGCCGCCGACAGCACGCGGGCCCGGTAGCCGCGCTCCTGGAAGATGGCGTACGCGCGCTTGAGCGCGGCGACACCGGCCCAGTCGAGGTAGCCGGGCTCGATCAGCAGCCGCTGCGTGGACGCCACCTGCTTGAGCCAGTCGTCCAGCCGGCCGCCCATGATCGTGACGACGGAGCCGAACTCGCGCTCGGGCAGCCCGTCCGCGGCACGTCGGTCCAGACCGCGCTCGATCGCCTCGGCGGCCTGCACCGCCTGCGGAACGGTGAAGGAGACCGTGACGTTGATGCTCACGCCGCGGTAGGTGGCCTCCTCGATCGCGCGGATGCCGACCGCCGTGGCGGGGATCTTCACGATGATGTTCTCCGCGAGCAGCGAGAAGCGCACGGCCTGCTCGACCAGCGCGTCGGCGTCGCGGTGCAGGCGCGGGTCGGTCTGCACGGACAGCCGACCGTTGCGGCCGCCGGAGGCCTGGAACGCCGGCTCGAGCAGCTTCGCGGCCTGGATGGACAGCTCTTCGACCGCGCGCCAGCCGATCTGGGACTCGCCCCACGTCGGGTTCTCGGCGGCGATCCGCGCGATACGCGGCGCCCACTCGTCGAGGTGCTTGCTGATGGCCGTGTACGCGATGACCGGGTTGCAGGTCGCCCCGACGGCGCCGAACCCGATGGAACGGACCAGCTCGGCGGGGTCGGCCGAGTCGTTCCAGAGAGCGGTCTCCGGGAACTGCCGCGTGCCGCGGAACAGGGAAGACTCGGCCGCGTCGGCCGGTGCGGCGGGGGTGCCGAGTAGCATGAGGCCTCCAGGTGGATTTGTTCTTACATACTAACATTTGCGCTCAGTCCACGGCCACCCACTCCCGCAGCCGGCCGGAGCGCTCGGCGGCGTCGGCGATCGCCGCGGCGGCGCGTCCGTCGGCGACGGAGGGGCCGTGCTGCACGCCCTCGGCGATCGAGCGCAGAAAGCGCTCAGCCTCGATGGTCTTCAGGTCGTCGAAGCCCATGCTCGTTCCGCCGCCGGGCTGGAAACGGGCGAAGTCGCCGTCGCCGGGCTGGGCGTGCAGCGTGGTGTATCCGTAGTCCCGGTCGCCGCGGATCGCAAGCCTCAGCTCGTTGAGACGCTGGAAGTCCCAGCGCAGCGAGCCCTCCGTGCCGTAGACCTCGACGACGTACTCGGCGCGCGGGCCGACCGCGATGCGGCTGGCTTCGAACACGCCGAGCGCGCCGTTCTCGAAGCGCGCCAGCACCGCCGCGTAGTCCTCGTTCTCCACCGGGCCCGGCTCTCCGGTCGCGGTCGCGTTGTGCCCGATCGCGGTGCCGGTCAACGAGGGCCGTTCGGTGATGTACGTGTCCTGAGCCGCGCTGACCTCGCGGATCGGGCCGACCAGGTACGTGGCCAGATCGAAGCCGTGCGAGAGCAGGTCGCCGTAGACGCCGGAGCCGGCCTGATCGCGGATGAAGCGCCACATCAGCGCGCCATCGGGGCTCGACGAGTAGTCCGCCAGGAACGAGACGCGCACGTTGGTGACGCGGCCGAGCCTGCCGGAGGCGATCAGCTCGCGCGCCTTGGCGACCGCGGGCGGATTGCGGTAGTTGAAGCCGACGGCCGTGACCACCCCGGCCTTCGCCGCGGCACGCGCGATTGCGTCGCTCTCGGCCAGGCCGCGGCCCATGGGCTTCTCGATCCAGAAGGGCTTGCCCGCCGCCGCGGCCGCCAGCGCCATCTCGTGGTGCAGGAAGTTCGGAGCGCAGATCGACACGGCGTCGACCTCGGGATCCGCCAGCACCTCGCGAAAGTCGGCGACCGACCGCCGGTAGCCGAGGACGTCGACGGCATCGGCACGGTTGGACTCGACGAGGTCGGCGGCGGCCACGAGCTCCGGCCGCACGGCCAACTCCGGGTAGTGCTCGTTGACGTTGCGGTACGCACGCGAGTGCGCGCGCCCCATCCAGCCGACGCTGATCAGGCCGATGCCGATCGTCCGTGCACTCACTGATCTCTCCTCAGGAGGCTGCGTAGAACGCGGGGGTCTCCGGCAGTTCGACGGGGACCGGGCCGCTGGTCTCCAGCGCCTTCACCCCGGCGGCGCACACGACGGCGACCTTGTAGCCGTCCCACGCGGAGGGACCGGCGATCGTGCCGCGCCGGGCGGCGTCGACCCAGTCCTGTACCTCGATGTCATAGGCCTGCTTGAACCGGGTCACGTAGCTGGTGTGCTCGCCGACCTGGAACTTCGCGTCCTGCCACAGCTGCAGGCCCTCGGGCTGACCGATCCGGGCGACCCCGCGCTGGAACACGGCCTCGGTGGCGACCTGGTAGCCGAACCGGACGCTGACGTTCATCTCGACATCGACGAGCACGCCGTTGTCGAGCTCCATCAGCACCAGGATCGGCTCACGCAGGTTCGCGGGGCCCAGGGCGTTGCGCTTGGCGTACTTGACCTCGACGGACGTGATCGTGGCACCCGCGAGCCAGGGTACGACGTCGAACTCGTGCACGACCGAGTCGTTGATGAGCATCGGCTGCGTGTACCCGTCGGGCACCGAGGGGTTGCGGTGCACGCCGCGCAGCATCAGCAGCTCCCCCGCGCTACCGGAGGCGATCAGCTCGCGCAGCTGCCGGTACTGCGGGTCGAAGCGGCGCATGAAGCCGACCTGAATCAGCAGCCTGCCGGACTTCTGCTCGGCCTCGACGATGCGCCAGGACGATTCAGGGTCCTGCGTCAGCGGCTTCTCGCAGAGGATCGGCAGGCCCGCCTCCAGCACCGGCAGCAGCACCATTTCGTGGAACCGGCCCGGGGCGGCGATCACGACCGCGTCGAGGGCGTCGGCGGCGAGCGCGTCCTCGACCCGGGTGAAGGTCTTGGCTCCGGGGGCCAGCCGGGCGGCCGCGGCGGCCCGGCCGGCGTCCGGCTCCACGATCGCCGACACGTTCGCGCCGGTGATGGTGTTCGTGATCCGGGCGGCGTGGTCGGCACCCATGATGCCGGTTCCGACCACGCCGACGCGCAGCTCAGGGGTGGTGCTCATGAAGTAGCAGACCTCTTCCTTCGTCGTCGAAGTAGTTGTTCAGCGAACGCGCGTCAGCGGCGTGCAGCCGAAGATGTGCTGGCGGGTTCGGGTGGCGATGCCGAGCGGGATCTCGATGTCCACGCCGGGCATGTCCTGCTCGACGATGGCGAAAGTCCGCGGGTCGATCGCGGAGACGGCCTCGATGATCGGCGCGAAGTCGGGGATTCCGGCCGGCGGCTCGACCATGACGTCCCCGGCCGCGTGCGACCACGGGATGTCGTTCTTGTGCACTTCGAAGCGGTAGTCCGGATCGACCTGCTTGAGGTGCAGGTAGCCGATGCGCTCCGGGTGCGCCTTGATCATCTTGAGGTTGTCGCCGCCGTAGTACGCGAAGTGGCCGGTATCCAGGCACAGGTTCAGGTACTGCGGGTCGGTCAGCTCCAGCAGCCGCTCCACCTCGCGGTACGTGCCGATGTGGCTGTCGGCGTGCGAGTGGAACTCCTGGCGCACGCCGTACTCCTCCAGCAGCGCCTTGCCGAGCCGGTCGTGCGCCTTGGCGAGCTTGTCCCACTGCTCGGGCGTCAGCGTGCGAGGTTCGAGGGCCTCGCCGGTCGCCTCGGAGCGCCACATGTCCGGGATCACCACGATGTGCTTCGCGCCGAGCGCGTGCGCGAGACCGGCGACCCGCACGGCCTGATCCCAGGCGAGCCGCCACTGCTCGTCGCCCTTGTGAAAGCCGGTGAACACGGTGCCCGCGCTCAGTTCGAGATCGCGCTTGCCAAGCTCGTCCTCGAGCTGGTGCGGATCGGTGGGCAGATAGCCGTAGGGACCGAGCTCGATCCAGTGGTAGCCCGCCTGCTGCGCCTCATCCAGAAAGCGCTCCCACGGGACCTGCCGCGGATGGTCGGGGAACCAGACGCCCCAGGAGTCCGGAGCGGTGCCGATGCGCAGTCCCTGCGGGTTGTCCGTGGCGGTGTCGGCGGTTCCGGCGGTGTCGGTCATCATCGTCCTTACCTTTGGTCCTTGAAGCTTGAGTCCTTGAAGCCTTGAGCCCTTAAGTCCTTGAAGCCTTGATTCGTGCCGCGCGGCGCGGATCACCCCAGCAGGGGACGCTGCTTCTTGCGCTGCTCGACGTACTCGGCGCGCGCCTGCCGCGTGCTCTCCAGGTCGGAGACCTCGGCGACGGGCACGTCCCACCAGCCCTCGCCGTCCGGGGCGTAGGCGAAGGGGTCCGCGTTGATGTGGATCAACGTCGAACTCGAACTCGCCTTCGCGGCCTTGACGGCGGCGGAGAGCTGGTCGATCGCCAGCGAGCCTGGGCGGATCTCGATGACGTCGATGCCGTAGCTGCGGGCGTTGGCCGCGAGGTCCACGGCGGTCAGCAGCTCGCCGGACTCGAAGTTCCGCGCGCTCTTGTCGAGATACCGGTAGCGGGTGCCGAAGCGCTCCGAGCCGATGCTCTCCGAGAGGTGGCCGATGGAGGCGTAGCCCTCGTTCTGGATCAGCACGAGGATGATCTTGATGTCCTCGGCGACGGCGGTGGCCAGTTCGCTGTGCAGCATCAGGTACGAACCGTCGCCGACCATGATGATGACGTCGCGGTCGTCGCCGAGCGCTTCGAGGCCGCGCTTAGCGCCGATGCCGCCGGCGATCTCATAGCCCATGCAGGAGAACGCGTACTCGACGTGGTAGCCGAGCGGATCGCGCACGCGCCACAGCTTGTGCAGGTCGCCTGGCAGGCTGCCGGCGGCCTGCACGATGACGTCCTTCGGGTCGCTCGCGGCCTGGATCGCGCCGATGATCTCGGCCTGGCCGGGCAACTCGGCACCGGTGGGCGAGAGAGCGCCCTCCGCGACGGTGTCCCACGCGCGCTTCTCGACGGCGACGCGCGCGGCGTGCTCGGCGCTGACGTGGAAGCCGTCCAGCGCGGCGCGCAGTGCGTCCAGCGTCTCGCGGGCGTCGGCGATGACAGTGAGCTGAGAACCGTGCTTGTACGCGTCGAACGATGCGACGTTGATGTTCACGAACTTCACGTCAGGGTTCTGGAACGCCGAGCGGCTGGCGGTGGTGAAGTCGCTGTACCGCGTGCCGATGCCGATGACCACGTCCGCCTCGGCCGCGAGCCGGTTCGCGGCGGTGGTGCCGGTCGCGCCCACTCCCCCGAGATACTGCGGGTGGTCCCAGTTCAGCGCTCCGCCGCCGGCCTGGCTGGTGCCGACCGGGATGCCGGTGAGCTCGACCAGCCGGCGCAGCGACTCCTCCGCGCCGGAGTAGATCACGCCGCCGCCCGCGATGATGAACGGCTTCCGCGCGCCCCGGATCGCCGAGAGCGCGCTCTCCAGCGCCCACTTCTCGGGCAGCGGACGGCGGATGTGCCACTCGCGGTCCCGCAGGAACTCCACGGGCACGTCGATCGCCTCTGCCTGCACGTCCTCCGGCAGCGCGATCGTGACCGCGCCGGTCTCGGCCGGGTCGGTCAGCACCCGCATCGCGGCCAGCGCGATCGAGTACAGCTGCTCGGGACGTTGCACCCGGTCGAAGAACCTGGAGAGCGGACGGAACGCGTCGGTGACCTGAAGACCGGTGTCGTGCGGGATTTCGAGCTGCTGGAGTACGGGGTCCGCGACGCGCGTCGCGAAGGTGTCCGAGGGCAGCAGCAGCGCGGGCATCCGGTTCGCGGTCGCGAGCGCCGCGCCGGTGAGCATGTTCGCCGCGCCCGGGCCGACCGAGGCCGTGGCGGCGAGCGTCGCGCGGCGGCGGTGCATGCGGGCGAAGCCGACGGCCTGGTGCACCATGGCCTGCTCGTTGCGCGCCTGGTGGTACGGCAGCAGCGTCGGGTCGGTCACGTTGTACTGCTTGAGCGCCTGCCCGAGGCCGGCGACGTTGCCGTGGCCGAAGATGCCGAACATCCCCGGGATCGTCCGCTCCCGGACGTCGCCGTCGCCTGCCGGCGTGGAATCCACGGTGTACTGGTGGGCGAGGAACTCGACGAGCGCCTGACCTACCGTCATCCTGCGGGCCGTCACGAGCTCTCTCCTTCGCTAGCGGGCAGGTAGGGCAGGCGCGCGTCACGGTTCTGCTGCGCCCACTGGGAGCGGATCCACGCCTGCTTCGGGTCGTCGGAGACCAGCCAGACCCGCTCGGGATCCGGGCCGGCCATCACGTTGAGGTAGTAGAGGTCGTACTCCGGCGCGGCGGCGGCCGGGCCGTGGTAGCCGTAGGGAACGAGCGCGATGTCGCCGGTGCGCACGAGCGCGTTGGTGTCGATCTCGCCGGCGGACGAGGAGTACGTGGCGAAGCTGCCGAAGGCGTCGGCTCCTTCTGGAGCGTGCGAACCGCGCACGGGTGCCGCCTCGAAGTAGTAGATCTCTTCGAGCCGCGATTCGTGCCCGGCCACGTGCTCGTCGTGCTTGTGGGCCGGATGCGAGGACCAGTTCCCGCCGGGCGTGATCACCTCGCACACGATGAAGGCGGCCGCGTCGAGCGCGTCCGGGGTGCCGAAGTTGTGCACCTGGCGGGTGTCCCGGCCGGCTCCGCGAATCTCCACCGGCACCTCGGACTTCGCCAGGTACCGGCTCGGCTTGCGGACCGGGGTGACCGCCTCCGCGACCGCGACCCGGCCGACGCCGTGCACCGCGAGCGCCTGGCCCGCGCCGACGTAGACCACGTCGGTGGGCCCGTCGAAGGCGCTCGACCGGCCGTCCAGCTTGGTGGTCGCGCCCTCGTGGTCGACGCGGAAGGATCCGGACAGCGGTACCACGATCCGCTCGACGTCGCCGGCAGCCAGTTCCAGAGTGTCGCCGCCGCCGAGGGCCGCGACCCGGATGCCGGTGTGCCGCCAGCCGGGGATCGCGGCGTCCACCACCGATTCCCAGCCCGCGCGGGCGAGCGAGCCGCGCGGGTGGAACCACTCGTTGCGCACTGCCATCTCTTGTTCCTAGATCGCTAGTCGTTCTCGGGGAAGCCCAGGTTGATGCCGCCGTGGCTCGGGTCCAGCCACCGGCTGGTGATCGCCTTCAGCCGGGTGAAGAACTTCACGCCCTCGGCGCCGTGCGCCTTGGTGTCGCCGAACAGCGAGTCCCTCCACCCGCCGAAGCTGAAGGTGGCCACCGGCACCGGGATCGGCACGTTGATCCCGATCATTCCCACCTGTATGTCCTTCTGGAACCTGCGCGCGGCGCCGCCGTCGTTGGTGAAGATCGCGGTGCCGTTGCCGAAGGCCCCCGAGTTGATCAGCTCGACGCCGGCCTCGTACGACGGGACGCGCACGACGGACAGCACCGGGCCGAAGATCTCCTCGGTGTACACGCGGCTCGTGGTCGGCACGTTGTCGATCAGGCTCGGGCCGAGCCAGAAGCCGTTCGCGTCGCCGTCGGCCCGGACGTCGCGGCCGTCGACGACCACGGTGGCGCCGTCCTGCGCCGCGATGTCGATGTAGGAGGCGACCTTGTCGCGGTGCTGGCCGGTGACCAGCGGGCCCATGTCGCAGCCGCGGCGGCCGTCGCCGATACGCAGCGTCTTCATCTTGTCCACGATCCTGGAGACCAGTTCGTCGGCGACCGGTTCGACGGCGACGACGACGGAGATCGCCATGCAGCGCTCGCCCGCCGAGCCGAATCCGGCGTTGATCGCGGAGTCCGCGGTGAGGTCGAGGTCGGCGTCGGGCAGGACGAGCATGTGGTTCTTCGCGCCGCCGAGGGCCTGCACGCGCTTGCCGTGCCGGGTGCCGGTCTCGTATACGTACCGCGCGATCGGGGTGGAGCCGACGAAGGAGATCGCCTGCACGTCCGGGTGCTCCAGCAGCCCGTCCACGGCCTCCTTGTCGCCGTTGAGCACGGTGAACACCCCGTCCGGCAGGCCCGCGTCCTTCCAGAGCCCGGCCAGCCAGAGCGCCGCCGACGGGTCCTTCTCGCTCGGCTTGAGCACCACCGTGTTGCCGGCCGCGATCGCGATCGGGAAGAACCAGGCCGGCACCATCGCCGGGAAGTTGAACGGCGAGATGATGCCCACCACGCCGAGCGGCTGCCGGGTGGAGTACACGTCGATGCCGGTCGAGACCTGCTCGGAGAACTCGCCCTTGAGGTGGTGCGCGAGTCCCGTGGCGAACTCCACCACCTCCTGGCCTCGGCTGATCTCGCCGAGCGCGTCGGAGAGCACCTTGCCGTGCTCGCTGGTGATGATCTCCGCAAGCTCCCCCTTGCGGGCGTCGAGCAGTTCGCGGAACTTGAACACGACGGCCTGACGGCGTGCCAGGGAGAGATCGCTCCACCCCGGGAACGCGGCCTTCGCACTGGCGACGGCGGCGTCGATCTCGGCCTTGTCCGCGAGGGCGACGCGCTTGGTCTCCACGCCGAGGGCCGGGTCGTAGACCGGGGCGGTGCGGCCGCTGGTCGATGGATACTCGGCGCCGTCGATCCAGTGCGGGACGACCCAGTGCGGAGCAGCGGTCACTTCGTTCGTTGTTGTCACGGTGTTTGCCTTTCAGTTGCCGTGGACGAGCGAGGCGGCGATGTCGACCGCCTTGGCGACGTCGTCGTCCTGCGGGTAGAGCAGCGTGCGGCCGACGACGAGGCCGTGCACGCCGGGCAGCGCGAGCGCGGCGCCCCAGGATGCGTACGTCTCGTCCGGGTCGCCGTCGGTGTCGCCGCCGAGCAGCAGCGTGGGCAGGGTCGCGGCTTCCATGACCCGTTCCATGTCCGCGACCACCGGCAGCTTCAGCCAGCTGTACGCGGAGGACGCGCCGAGGCCGGAGGCGATGGCGACGGAGGTGATCACGGCCTCGGTCGACAGGTCGTTGACGACGCGTCGGTCGACCCACTCGCTCATGAAGGGTTCGAGCATGATCGGGAGCTTGGCGCGGGCCGCGGCGGTGACCGCGTGGGCCGTCGCCTCCAGCGTCGCCGCGGTGCCCGCGTCCTCGAGGTTCACCCGCAGCAGCAGCTTCGCGGCGTCCAGCCGGGATTCGACCATGGAGCCGACGTCGTACCCGGTGTAGCGGTCGTCCATCTCGAAGGCGGCGCCGCGCAGGCCGCCGCGGTTCATCGAGCCGACCGCGATCTTCCCGTGCAGCAGGCCGAGCAGCGCCAGGTCCTCGATGACGTCGGCCGTGGCGAGCACCCCGTCGACGCCGGGCCTGGACAGCGCGAGCGCCAGGCGGCGCAGCAGGTCGTAGCGGCCGGCCATCGCCATCGGGTCCCTGCGCACGCCGAGGGCGCCGCGGGCCGGGTGGTCGGCCGCGACGATGAACAGCCGCCCGTCGCCCCGCACCAGCGGCCGCCGGGTCCGTGCGGCGAGCGCGGCGGGGATCGACTCGGGGTCGCGGTGCCGCGCCCGGCGCAGCCGGGCGAACGCGTCGTCGCTGACGAGCGGGGCGACCCGGTCTGCGACGTCAGGGGTGTGCACGTCAGAGCTCCTTCATGATCTCTTCGACCTCCGCGGTGGTCGGCATGGCGGTCGAGCACTCGCGGCGGGTGGCGACGACGGCTCCGGCGACGTTCGCGAAGCGCAGGGCGCGTTCCAGCGGCCAGCCGCTGAGCAGCCCGTGGCACAGGGCCCCGCCGAAGCCGTCTCCGGCGCCGAGCCCGTTGACCACCTCGACGCGGTACGGCGGCACCTCGACGGTCTGCTCGCGGGTCTTGGCGAGCACGCCGCGCGGACCCCGCTTGACGACCGCGAGGTCCACGCCGCGGTCGAGCAGGGCGTCGGCCGCGCGGTGCGGCTCGCTCTCGCCGACCGCGATCCGGCACTCCTCGCTGTTGCCGACCGCGACAGTGACCTGGGAGAGCGCCTTCTCGACCTCGGCGGTGGCCGCCTCGGGCGAGGGCCAGAACATCGGCCGGTAGTCGAGGTCGAGGATGGTCAGCGGGGCGCGCGCCCTGGCCTCCCAGGCCGTGAGGTGCGTGGTGCGGCTCGGCTCGCGGGACAGCCCGGTCACCGTCGCCCAGAAGATGCGGGCGTCGCGGATCGCCGTGAGATCGAGGTCGTCGGTGGTGATGGCGAGGTCGGGGGCGAGCGGGTCCCGGTAGAAGTAGAGCGGGAAGTCGTCCGGCGGGAAGATCTCGCAGAACGTCACCGGGGTCTTGAGCTCCGGCACGGTCGCCACGAAGCGGCCGTCGACGCCGAGCCTGGCCAGTTCCCGGCGGGCGAAGCGGCCGAACGGGTCGTCCCCGGTGGCGGTGACGACCGCGCAGCGCCGTCCGTGCCGGGCCGCGGCGATCGCGACGTTCGTCGCGCTGCCGCCGAGGTACTTGCCGAAGGTCTCGGCGTCCTCCAGGCCGACGCTGTCCTGCAGCGGGTAGATGTCCACCCCGATCCGGCCGATCGTGATCAGGTCGAACGCCGCGTCGAGCACCGGCGACGGCGGGTCGGGGAGCTGTGTCGTCATGCCTTCGCCACTCCTTCGTCGACTCGGCCGGCCGGTGCGCGCGACGCCGCTGCGCCATTTGTTCTATCAAACTAACAATTTCGATCCAGGTCAAGAGTCCGCGCACTGTCCACGATCCGGGCTGTCCGGCCCGGCGCAAGTGCGCGGCGAAGAGTTTCTACCCCCGTCTTTCCCCGAAGCCGGTCAGGTTGTCATAATCTTGTGACAAGCATCGAGGCTTGTTCGGTCGAAGAAGGAGGTTGCGATGCCGGAGTCCGCCGCCGGCCCGGCGAAGACGCTGCCCGTGGAGCTGTTCATGGACATCGATCGCGCCAGCCCGGTTCCGCTGTACTTCCAGCTCGCGAGCCGGATCGAGCAGGCGATCAGCGACGGTTCGCTGCGTCCCGGCGCCCGGCTGGAGAACGAGATCGCGCTCGCGGACCGGCTCGGGCTTTCCCGCCCGACCGTGCGCAGAGCCATTCAGGAGCTCGTGGGCAAGGGCCTGCTGGTCCGCCGCCGCGGCCTCGGCACCCAGGTCGTGCAGCGGCCGCTGACCCGCAAGGTCGAGCTGACCAGCCTGTACGACGACCTGCAGCAGGGCAGTCGGCGGCCGACGACGCAGCTGCTGTCCCGCGCCGTCATCGGCGCCGACGAGCGCATCGCGGAAATACTCGCGGTCGCGCCCGACTCCCCGATCCTGCACATCCGCCGCCTGCGAGCCGCCGACGAGACGCCGCTGGCGATCCTGGAGAACTATCTCCCGGTCGAGTTCATCGACATCACAGAGGACGACCTCAGGGCGCGCGGCCTCTACCAGCTGCTGCGGGCGCGCGGAACGACGATGAGCGTGGCCAGGCAGCGGATCGGCGCCCGCTCGGCCACGCTCGAGGAAAGCAAACTATTAGAGATCAAGGCTAGAGGACCCCTGTTGACGATGGACCGCACCGCCTTCAGCAACAACGGGCGGGCCATCGAGTACGGGCACCACTGCTACCGGCCGGACCTCTACTCCTTCGAGACGACGCTCGTGAACAAGTAGCTGTCGTGAACAAGTAGTCGCAGACCCGGACGAGCAGCCCTGATTGAGCAGACTTAGACGAGCCGTCCGCCGATGACCGTGTGAGTGGGCATCAGGTCCCGCAGCACCTCACCCGAAGCCTGTGCCGGGTCCTGGTCCCAGATGGTCAGGTCCGCGAGCCGGCCCGGGGTGAGCGAGCCGCGCAGGTGCTCCTCGCCGGTCAGTCGGGCGGCGTTGACGGTGTGCAGCTTCACGGCCTCGTCGTAGCCGATCGCGTGCTCGGCGCCCTTGACGCCGATGACGGTCTGCCTGGTCGCCATCCCCCACACCGAGCGCATCGCGCCGAACTGCCCGACCGGGAAGTCCGATCCGGCGCTGACCTGCGCGCCGAGGTCGATCCAGGAGCGGGCGGGGAACAGGGCCGCGACCCGTTCCGGGCCCCAGAACGCCTCCTCGACCTCGGCCGTGTCGTGCAGCAGCGGCTGCTGGATCGTGACGGGGATGCCGAGCTTGACGGCGCGAACACGCTGCTCGGCTCCGGCCAGGCCGCCGTGCTCCATGACGAGCGCTCCGGCGGGCAGGCCGGGATTGTTCGCGAGGACCCGCTCGTAGACGTCGAGCAGGACGCGCACGGCACGGTCGCCGTAGGCGTGGGTGCCGACGCGCCAGCCGCGGCGGACGACGGCGCCGATCGCCTCGACCATGGCGTCGGGCTCCCAGATCAGCGTGCCGGAGTAGGCGTGGTCGCAGGCGTAGGGCTCCTCGGTGGCTCCGGCCTCGAGGCCTCCGTCCATGCCGAACTTCACGCCCCACACGCCCAGCCGCGGATCGGCGCTGTAGCGCAGGTCCTCCATGGCGTCGAGCAGGTCCTCGACCTCCGCCGCGCTGGACAGGCCGAGCGCCGAGATCAGTGCACGGACGCGGGTGGAGAGAGCGTTCTCATCGCGTGCGGCCCGCAGAATCGCATAGTCGTCCAGGGTCACGGCGCAGTCGCGAACGGTGCCGATGCCCGTCGCAGCGTACTGAGCGCTGGCGATGCGCAGCCCGTCGACGCGCTGCGCGCGATCCTGGCTCGGGACGAACCGCTCCACCAGACCGAGAGCATTGTCGATAAGTCGACCATTGAGACGACCGTCGGGGTCGCGGCCGATCGCGCCGCCGGGCGGGACCGGGGTGTCCTCGGTGATGCCCGCCAGGCGCAGCGCGTAGTTGTTGACGACGTCGTTGTGGCCGCCGCGCTTGACCAGCACCGGGTGTCGGTCGGTCGCCTGGTCGAGTTCGGCCGCGGTGGGCATGCGCCGCTCGGCGAGGTTCAGCTCCTGCCAGTTGGTCGTGGTGCGGATCCACCGGCCCTCGGGCGTGACGGCGGCCCGCTGCCGGATCAGGTCGAGGAACTCCGCGATGGTGTGCGCCTGGTGGACGGGGACGTCGTACGCGCTGTGCCCGGCGTAGATGAGATGCGTGTGGGTGTCGTCGAACGCGGGCAGCACCGTTGCGCCGGGCAGGTCGTGGACCGTGGTCCGCTCGCTCACCAGCTCGTCGAGGCCGTTCGGATCGGACGAGAGCGCGACGATGCGGTCGCCCCGCACGGCCAGCGCCCGCTGCGGACTCTGGCCAGGCACCCGCGTGTGCACCGCCGCCGCGCGGATCAGCAGATCGACACCGTGATCATTCATGATCTTCTCCCATCTCGGGCGAACACTCCGTCGCGAGCGCGACAGCACCCTTTTTACGACCGCTCGCCGATTGACGCACTCATTGCGGCGTTCAGTGCAGGAAATCTGTCAGGGAGGCCTTCTATCATGAAGATCATGGGACAGGAGCTCGATGAAACGGACCGGCGCATCGTCGCCGTCCTGCTCGCCGCCCCGCGCGCCTCCTGGCGGGAGGTCGCGCACTGCCTGGAGCTGTCGGAGCGCACTGTCACGCGCCGCGCCGCTCCCCTCTACGCGGACGGCACTCTGCGCGCCACGGCGGTCCGCAACCCGGCGCTGACCCCCGGCGTGTTCCCCCTCGCGCTGCGGATCAACTGCCGCCCGACCAAGATCCGGCAGGTCGCGAACGCTCTCACGCGCCGGGCCGACACCACGTGGGTCGACATCCTCGGGTCGGGCGACGAGATCTCAGCGATCTTCTTTCTGGACGGGACCGAGGCGCGTAACAACCTTCTGCTACGCGACCTGCCCGCCACCGACGCGGTGCGGTCGTGGACCGCGTACACCCTGCTGCGCGTGTTCACCAACGCGTTCCGGTGGACCGCCGGTCTGCTCTCCCCCGAGGAGTCCGCACGTCTGCCCGTCGTCCCACCGATCACCAGGCCCGAACCGGCCGCGATCGACGACGCCTTGATCAGAACCCTGGCCGAGGACGGTCGCGCCACCTACACCGAACTCGCCCAGCGCGCCGACACCACCCCGCTCACCGCCCGTCGGCGCCTCGACGCACTCGTCCGCGGCAAGGTCGTGCGCCTGGCCACCGAAGTGGATCTCGCGCTGCTCGGCATTCACGCAGAGGCCCTGCTCTGGATCACCGTGCAACCCGGCGCGCTCGAGGAGACCGCGCAGATTCTCGGCAACCACCCGCAGGTCCGGTTCGCCGCCGCGACCACCGGGTCCGCCAATCTGCTGATCGCCGTCGCCGCGACCGATCTCAATGCCCTGTACGGCTTCCTGACGACGGAGGTCGGCCCGCTCGGCCAGATCACCGGGGTGGAGATCACCCCGCTGCTCGCGACCGCCAAGCGGACCGGCCTTCCGCGCCGCAACTAACCAGAAGACCGACTAGCCGAGCGACTAGCCGCGGGGCAGCACCTCGGAAAGGACGCCGTTACCGGGCGAGTTGGTCCAGTCCGTCGAGACGAACGAGACCGAGTCCGCGGCCAGTTCGGCGACCCTGGCCTGCGCGTCGGAGAGCGAGGGAGCCGTGTCGGAGAGGGCCGGCGCGACGTTCTCCGCATCCGTGGCGATCACGAGATAGTGGTTCGCGTTGTACCACTCGGTGTTGCCGTCCGTGACGTACGCCGACGCGTCACCGTCGAAGACCACGAACCAGGGCTGGATCGCGGCCGGGTAGCGGGTGCGCGGGTCGCCGGTCTGGGCGCCGAGCACACTCGGGAAGATCTCCGCGTTCGCGACCGTGCCGGAGGACTCGAGGCCGGAGATATAGTCCGCGTACTCGGTGTCGGTCCACAGGTGGTCGAAGGGGTTGGCCATCTCGAAGGTGCCCGGGATCGCCTCGATGATCACCTTGCCCTGCAGCTGCTGCCGGGTCGGCCAGTTGTCCGCCTTCGCGGCCGCATCCAGGTTCGGGTACTGCGTCCCGTCCGACTTGGTCAGCAGGTTGACGGGCTTGTAGACGTAGTTGCCGATGTGCGCGTTGATGTACGAGTCGAGCTCGGCCGGGCCCATCCCGATCGTCGCGTCGAAGCCGGCCTTCAGCTCCAGCTTGACCATGATCGGGTTGGCGGTCGGGTGCACGCTCAGCCAGGAGGCGATGTCGCCGAGGCAGCTGTCGAGATCCTGGTTGACCCCGCCGGTGTACAGGGACGCGGCCGTGGGCGCGTAGTTGCAGTTGTTGGAGCTGCCGATCGGGTTCGAGTGGCTCACGTCCCACTGGTGCGTGAACGGGTTGACCCAGGCGTCGAGCTCGATGAGCGTGGCGCCGGAGTCGAGCGCGTCGGCAAGGTAGGGGTAGGACGAGCCGTCGTCGTAGGTGTTGTGGATGCCGACCGAGGTGGCCTGGTCCAGCTTCAGCGAGCCGGAGTCCAGAGCCTGGGCCGGAGCCGCGGCCACGCCGAGGCCGACGCCGGTGGCCAGGGCCGCGATCGCGACGGCCGCGCCGAGGGCCCGGAACCGGTTCCGGGCGTAGGCGTACAGACGCATTTTCTCTCCCGAGTGGGTGGGTGGAGCTGCGGTGGGTCCGCACTTGCACCGTAGCGCCGTCCGGTGAATCAGAGCCATGGTCCGGATGGACGCGATCGGAGCGGCTGGGCGCCGGTAGGTATCGCGAATGACCTCCATAAGCCTTCCTTAATGCCGAAGGGAAATCCCGGCGGGCGGATCCCGGTTCGACTGCACGCAGGACCGACATCGCTCCGCTGAAAGGAAACCCCCCATGACCTCCCTTTCCCTGACCGGCTCCGTGGCCCTGGTGACCGGCGCGACCAGCGGCATCGGCGCCGCGACCGCTGCCGCGTTGGCCGAGCAGGGGGCCCACGTGCTGGTGGCGGGCCGCAGCGCGGCGCGCGGCGAGGCCGTGGTGGCCTCGATCCGCGAGCGCGGCGGCAAGGCCGACTTCGTGGCCGCCGACCTGGGCGACGCGGCGTCGGTGCGGCAGCTCGCGCGGCGGGCCACCGAGCTCGGCGGCGGCCGCGTCGACATCCTCGTGAACAACGCGGGCGTCTTCCCGTTCAAGCCGACCGAAGAGGTCACCGAGGAGGAGTTCGACGCCGTCTACGACGTGAACGTGAAGGCGAAGTTCATTCTCGTCGGCGAGCTCGCCCCGGCCATGGCCGCGCGCGGCAAGGGCGCGATCGTCAACACCAGCACCATGGTGGCGTCGTACGGCATGTCCGGCATGTCGCTCTACGGGTCCAGCAAGGCCGCGGTCAACCTGCTCACCAAGGCGTGGGCCGCCGAGTACGGACCGCGTGGCGTGCGGGTGAACGCGATCGGCGTCGGCCCGACCCGCACCGAGGGCACCGCGGCGATGGGTGAGAATCTCGACGGCCTCGCCTCGCAGGCCCCGCTCGGCCGGCCCGCCGCGCCCGAGGAGATCGCCGCGGCCGTCGTGTATCTGGCGAGCGACGCGGCGAGCTTCGTGCAGGGCGTGGTCCTCCCGGTCGACGGCGGCCGTACCGCGGTCTGATCCGCGGCCACCTGACGCACTGTCAGCCGGACTGCCCCCGATGGGCTGTCCGGCTGACGGCATGTCAGCCCAGGTCCGGCCGGTCGAGGGCCGCGATCAGCCGTCCCAGGTCGCGCCGGCGCGAGTCCGCGGCCCACACCGCCCACGTTCGGCGCACCAACGGACCGCCGACCAGCGGCACCCACGAGACCCCGTCGATCGGGTGCGACCAGTTCGGCGGCGCGAGCGCGAAGGCCCGTCCGGCGCTGACCGCGGCCAGCTTCACCTCGGCGATCAGCCGCTGGCCCGCCGGCGCGTCCGTCCGCGGATCGAGCCCGTGACTGCGCAGGATCGCCGTGAGTTCGTCGAACCAGGCCGGGCTGTCCGAGCGTGGGAAGGCCAACCATTCCAGACCGCGCAAGGCGTCGAGCGGTACGCCGTCGGGCCCGGCCAGCTCATCCGCCACCGCGGCGGACAGCAGCACCCCCAACTCCTCGCGCGTCACCAGCATCGCGTCGAGTTGCTCGCCGCCCGGGCGTTCGCGCAGCAGGCCGACCTCGAGTTCCCCGGCGTTCAGGGCGGCGATCTGCTGAGACGTCGACAGATGCAGCGCCTGCACCTTCGTGTCGGGGCACGCCTCGGCCAGTTCCGCCAGGGCCGGCTGGAGCACGTCGAATGGGAACTCGAGCGGGATTCCCAGTCGCAGCACTCCCGCGCCGTCCCCGGTCAGCCGGGCCATCGCCCGCTCCGCCTGCCGGTATCGGGCGAGTACCGCCTGCGCCTCCGCGAACAGCGTCAGACCCGCCTCCGTCGGCCGCGTTCCCGTGCTGCCGCGGTCGAGCAGCTTGAGCCGCAACTCCCGTTCGAGCCCGTTGATCGTCTGGGACAGCGCCGGCTGGCTCATGTGCAGCCGCCGGGCCGCGGCGGACAGGCCGCCCTCCTCGACCACCGCGACGAAGGCCGAAAGTTCCCGCAGCTCCATGCCCTCATCTCACCACACGGCGGGTCATAGGTCGCGCTTATGGCGGCTCTAGCCCAAGGGTGGAAGTGCGCCGTTCCGTGGCGGCGTTGGGCACCCATAGCGTGCGACGGAGCGGACGCCGCACCTCGTCTTGGGAGATCGCATGAATTCCACGCAGGAGACGCAGAACGCGCAGAACGCGAATGGCACGCAGGATGCGCAGGACACGCTCCGCGCCGACGTGCTGGTGATCGGCTTCGGCAAGGGCGGCAAGACGGCGGCCGCGGCGCTCGGTCGGCTGGGCAGGCGCGTGGTGCTCGTGGAGCAGTCGGAGCGGATGTACGGCGGCACCTGCCCGAACGTGGGCTGCGTGCCGTCCAAGGGCCTGGTCCACCACTCCCGCAAGCGCCGCGAGGACGACGACCCGCAGGAGTTCTACCGGGACGCGGTGCAGAAGGTGCAGCAGGTACGCGAGTTCATGCGCGCCGGGAACTACGACGGGCTCAACAGCCTCGAGACGGTCAGCGTGGTCACCGGCCGCGCGGTGTTCACGGACCCGCACACCGTCGCGGTCACGACGGACGTGGGCGACCGGCTCACGGTCTCCGCCGAGACGCACCCCAGCTCGACGGAGGCGTTCAACGAGCTTCCCACCGTAATCGTGCACGAAGACGACGAGAACTGACGCGCTAAGCCTCAAGAGTTTCTTGCAAGTTCCGGAACTTCGATTTGCATGCCCTTCAACTCGCATTTTCGCGTGAGGCCGTTGTTTTGGCGAACTTTTGACTAACGGTGGACGCGTCGGGCTTGCTAGCTTGACCGCTACCAGGCACGGCACGCATACCCACGCGAGGTACTTATGCCTATATCCCGCAGAACACTGCTAGGTTCAGCGCTCGCCGGAACGACCCTCGCCGCGGTCGGCGGGACGGAGGTGGTCTCGGCACTCACCTCCAGCGCCAGCGCTGCCTCACCGGCCGGGGATGTGGTCGGTAAGATCACGGTCGGTTATCAGGGTTGGTTCGCGTGTATCGGTGACGGGGCGCCGATCAACGCGTGGTGGCACTGGAGCCAGAACGAGTCGCAGGCGCCGTCGCCGAGCAACCAGAACCTCAAGGCCTGGCCCGACATG
>NZ_DASZKT010000059.1:0-2136 GCF_035552695.1 Actinospica sp. | reverse complement strand
CGTCGACCTCGAGAAACTCGGCGGCGCTCACTACATCGTCGATCGCCGAGGCCATAACCGCGCCAGGATCCGGCGCTTCCTCGACCATGAGGAACCAGTCCCCGGCCGCGTCGTTCTCGAAGCTCGCGACACCCCAGGACCCCACCAGCCGGACGATACACCTCACCCCGCCAGCCCGAAGCCGCTGTGCGAATGGAACGCTCACTGCGGCGAGACCGCCGTTGTGCCGCTGCATGCCCGCTTTGAGTCAAAGCACTCCACACTGAATATGCTGCTCGGAGTGGCCGACTTAAACTCAGCGGCGCAGGATCCCGGACCGCAGGGTCGATGCGTCTGTGGCGAGAAGGTCATTATCGCCGGCGCGCACGAGATAACCCTGCCCAACGGTCGACCGGGTTGGGAGGGCTACTGTCCCGTGTGCGGGGCCCCGCTGTTTGCGATCCGCCGCGGATCGCGAGCGAACAGCTAGGACCTCGAGCTGGTTGCGGTCACCGGAAGTCGTCGGCGTGCTCGGCGGCCCAGTCGCGGAACAGCCTGCCGGGTTCGCCGGTGACCTCGGCGACCGCGGTGGTCACGACCTCGGGCTCGGTCACGAAGCCGGCCCACACGTCGAGAGCACTGCGCGCGAAGTCCGCGTTCCCGAACCTGGCTACGAGTTCGGCCACGGCTTCGCCCTGGGGCATGTCCTCGCAGCTGAGCTCGCGGCCGATCGCCGTCCCGATCTGCGCGATCTGGTCAGCCTGGGTGATCGCCTCCGGACCGGAGATGACGGGCATCGCGCCGATGAGCTCGTCGCGGACGAGCGCTTGGACGGCTACCGCGGCGATGTCTCGCTCGTGGATTAGCGAGCGTGCCGCGTCGGGGTAGGGCCAGCGCACGACGTCGCCCGCGCGGATCTGGTCGGCCCAGATGAGGGTGTTCTTGGCGAAGCCGGTCGGCCGGAGGTGTGTCCACTCAAGGCCGGAGACTTCGATCAGCGCCTCGACCGCGCGCCAGAAGCCGCCGGGTGGTTGGGCCGCCGGCGTCGCCGACAGGTAGACCACGCGCCCGACGTGCGCAGCCAGCGTGTTGATCAGCGCGGGGCCCAGCTTCCGCACCGACTCGACCGTCGGGAATGGCCAGAGTAGGAAGACGGCGTCGACGCCGTGGAGGTTCGGCGCGAGCCCGACAGCGTCGGAGAGGTCTCCAGCCACGACCTCGACGCCGTCGGGCAGGCCCGAGCTGTCCGGGTCGCGGGCGACCGCGCGCACCGGCTGATCCTCGGCGACGAGTTGCTCGACTACCTGCCGGCCGACCGTGCCGGTGGCTCCGGTGACGAGGATCATCCGCCCGATTCGCCGCTGACGAGCAGGAGCGACTTGCCGACGACCTCGCGCGCCTCGATGCGGCGGTGCGCCTCAGCGGCGTCTTTGAGCGGGTAGGTCCGCCCGATGACCGGCGTGACCCGGCCGGCGGCCGCCTGCGCGAGCACGTCGCGCAGCCGCCGCTTGCCCTCCTCGGGTGAGAACTGCGCATCGGAGATCCCGTGGACGGTGATGCCGCGCTCCAGCGCGGCATCACCGTCGAGCGGTGTGAAGTCTCCCGAGGCGGCGCCGTGGGCGGAGAACACGCCGCCCCCGCCGGTGATCGCGAACGCCGCCCGGCCGATCTCCCCGCCGACTCCGTCAAGCACGACCGCCGGACTGTCGCCGCCGAGCGCGGCCAGGACGCGGCCGGTCCAGGCCGGCTCGGAGTAGTCGACCGCCGCGACTGCGCCCTGGGCGCTGACCGCCGCGAGCTTCGGCTTGCCGCGGGCGGCACCGACCACGCGCGCGCCGCGTGCTGTTGTGAGCTGGACGAGGAGCAGCCCCATGCCGCCCGCCGCGCCGGTGATCAGGACCGGCGTGCCGGCCTTTACCGAGACGCCGTCGAGAATGCCGAGCGCGGTGCGGCCGTCAGTGAGAAGCGCGGCGGCGGTCAGCGTCGTGAGCTCGTCCGGAATCAAGACGAGCCCGTTGGCCGGTACGGCGACGCGCTCGGCGTAGGAGCCCGTCTCGCGGGTGTCGGCCACGACATCGCGGCCGATCCAGTCGGCTTCGACACCCGCGCCGGTGGCGCTTACGGTCCCCGCGACGCCGCTGCCCGGCACGTACGGCG
>NZ_DASZKT010000058.1:0-4510 GCF_035552695.1 Actinospica sp. | reverse complement strand
TGACGATGTCCGGGGTGAAGCCATTGGAGTGCGCGTCGTTCAGCACGGCGACGCCGTCCGAGGTGAGGCCGGTCGCCGCCGACGGGATCGTGTACGTGATCGACAGCGACTCGCCGTTCGAGGAGCCCCAGGAACGCACCAGCGCGAGCGCCTGGGCGGTGCGCACGACGTCAGTCGAGTTGGTCAGCTCGCTGGACTCGATGTCGAAGTCGAGGTGGGTGATGCCGAGCGTCGTGACGACGTTCTCGACCTGCGTGGCCATGGCACTCGCCGAGGAGCACGTGGCGCCCAGGTCGGTGCCGTCGGTGTCGACCGTGTAGCCGCCGAACGAGATACTCACGTCGCCACCCTCGGCCTGCAGCGACGAGATCTGCGACTGCCAGCCGGACTGGTTCGGCAGCGACCACTGGCAGCCGGACCCGTTCACGAAGGCGAGAGTGAAATACTTGGTGCCGTAGTCGGCGGCGACGGTGGTCAGGGTTGTGTTGCTCAGGCCGGTGTCGACGTACGGGGCGAAGACGTGGGCCGGCCACGCGACGGCCGCCTGCGCGGGACCGGCCAGGCTCACGGCGAGCCCGGTCGCGAGTCCCCCGGCGGCGAGGACGGCGGTGGCTGAACGGAGGAGGACGTGCTTTCTCGGTTTCTGCATAACTGGTGGCTCCCGGAACGGCGTGGTGGGCCAGCGCCCGCGGGGTGACGGGCGCGTCGGGGTACACGGGTCCGGTTCAGAACCTGCGGGTGAAATTGGTCTGAACCATAGGCCGCAGTGGTATAGACAACCGCCGTCGGCCGGAGCTGTCAAGAGTTCCGGTACCGCTCTGTTGTGGGAGGATCGGCGAGTGCGCGCCGAACCGATCTCCCCGGGCCTGCTCGTCGCGCACGTGGCCGACGCGATCGACCGTCTGCCCCGCGACCGCCGCGGCGCCGTCGCGATCGACGGAGCCCCGCCCACGCGCACCGACGATCTGGCCGAAGGGCTCGTCGCCGAACTGCGGCTACGCGGCAGACCGGCCGTTCACGTCGCGGCCCGCGACTACCTGCGCCCGGCCTCGCTGCGCCTGGAGCTCGGCCGCGAGGAACCGGACCTGTTCTACACGGATTGGCTGGACCTCAAGGCGATCGACCGCGAGGTCCTGACCCCCATCGCCCCCGACGGCACCGGCGACGTGCTCCCCCGCCTGTGGGATCCCGAGGCCGACCGCGCGTACCGCGCGCAGTACGTCCACCTCGAGTCCGGCGGCGTAGTCCTCGTCGAGGGGTCATTCCTGCTCGGCGCGGGCCTCGCCTTCGACCTCACCGTGCACCTGTCGATGTCCCCCGCCGCCCTCGCCCGGCGCACAGAGAGCGCGCTCTCCTGGACGCTCCCCGCCTACCAGCGCTACGCCGAGGAGCAGGATCCGCTGACCACCGCCGACATCGCAGCACGCTGCGACGACCCGGGCCACCCGGCCCTGGTCACCCGGGACTGATCGGGAAGGACGGACCGCAGGCCGCGGATGAGACCGCGGTGCGCTGGGACGATCAGCGGCTGCGGAGGGCGGGGGTGGGGAGGCGGGGCGGGGGGACGGCGGCGGGGGGTGAACTCGCGCCGGGGGTGGGGGCGGATTTGGGGTGGGGCGGGCCGGGGGTGGATTGGGGCTTGGGCTGGCCGGGGATTACGAGGCCTGATTCGTAGGCGAGGACTACGACCTGGGCGCGGGAGGAGAGGTTCAGCTTGGCCATGGAGCGGTTCAGGTGGGTCTTGACGGTGCCCTCGCTGACGACGAGGCGCTCGGCGATCTCGGCGTTGGACAGGCCGGTGGCGACGAGGCGGAGTACGTCGGTCTCGCGGGCGGTGAGGGTGGCCAGGGCGGCGCGCTCGGCGGGGGCGAGGGTCGGGCGGGAGCCGACGCTCCCGGCGCCGCCGTTCCCAGTTCCGGCTCCAGACGCGGCACCGGCACCGCCTCCGCCCGCGAGCGCGGCGCCGACGCCGTCCGCGGCGGCGCAGAAGGCCTGGACCAGGCGTGCGGTGACGGTCGGGGAGAACAGGGTGTCGCCGTCGCCTACGGCCTTGAGGGCGGCGAGCAGGCGCTCGGGCGGGGTGTCCTTCAGCACGAAGCCGCTGGCCCCGGCGCGCAGCGCCTTGTAGACGTACTCGTCGATGTCGAAGGTGGTCAGGATCAGGATCCGCGGCGGATTCGGGCGGCCGGAGCCTAGGATGCGGCGGGTGGCCGCGATGCCGTCGACCTCGGGCATCCGGATGTCCATCAGCACCACGTCGGGCTCGGTGAGCTCGGCCATCTTGACGGCCTGCTCGCCGTCACAGGCCTCGCCGACCACCTCGTAGCCCGGCGCGGCGCGCAGGATCGCCGCTATGCCGGCCCGGATCAGCACCTGATCGTCGGCGATCAGCACTCTGACCATGCTCGTCCCGTCGTCGTTCTCGGCTCCCGGCATCAGAGTCGGCCGGATTCACGGCACGCTACCCGCGCTCCGTACGCAGGCGTCGGTGACACGCCCGGGCCATTCACGATGTTGACCGACAGTTGACCGACATTCCCTAAGCTCCGTTCTGCGACCAGAGATCGGCCGCGTCGCTGGTGCTGCACGAGCCTGCGACGACTCCGGAACCGGATGAGCGCAGGCACTGTCCGCTACCGGCGTTGTGGATTTCCTTGCCGGACGAACCGGGGACCGTCGACCACAGCTGCGCGCTGCCGCCGTCGCACGCCTGCGCGCCGGCCGATCCGCCGGACGAGGCGAGGCAGTCTCCGGTCTGCTTGTTGACCAGTTCGAAGTTGCCGGCCAGGGAGTTGAGGATTCCGGTGACCGGCTCCTGGAAGTTCCAGGCCTGGGAGGCGCCCGCGCCGCAGGACTGCTGCGCGGCCGACGAGCCGGAGTCGGTGAGGCAGTTGCCGCTCTGCGCGTTCTTGAACGAGTAGTAGGCGCCGATGCCCAGCAGTCCGCCGGACGAGCCGGTGGACGAGGCGCTGGCCGACGCGCTCACGGACGGCTTGGCCGTCTTCGTGGCGGTCGCCGTGGTCGACGGGGTGGCGCTGTGCGTCGCGGTGTGCGTGGCGGTATGCGTGGCCGACGCGGACCCCGAGGGCTTGGCGCTGGCGGACGGCGTCGCGCTGGGGGTCGCGGTGTGCCCGGAGGCTTCGGCCTTCGGGCCGGTCGAAGAGTTCTGCGAGTCGAGCACCACCCACACGGCGGCGGCGAGCACGCACAGCGCGACCAGCACGATCACCGGCGTACGCCTGCGACGGCGGCCCTCCCGATCCTCGCCCCCGCCGCCGGAGCCGCCGGAACCGCTGACGCCGCCGGAACCCAGCGCGCCGCCGGCTCCCCCGGCGGCCGCGCGGCCGCGCCTCTTCTTGGTCTTCGGCTCCGGCTCGGGGTCGGCGCGGTCCGGGCGGACCATGGTCTCGTCGGCGCCGCGCCGCCGGCCGGCCGAGGTGTCGTCGGAGTCGGGTCGCGGTCCGGTGACGGACGTGCTGTACGGGCCGGTGTCCGGATCGGCGGCGAAGACCGAGGTCGCGGCCACGGACGAGGCTGCCGCGGCGGCCGGGACCGCGGGGGCGAGCACCGTCATCGCGAGGGTGGACGAGGCGCCGTCCGGTATCAGGGCACGCAGAGTCTTGGCGAAGTCGGCGGCGTCCGGGAAGCGGTCCTCCGGGTCCTTCGCCATCGAACGCACGATGGCGTCGGTGAGTTCCGGCAACTCCGGGCACTCCGGCCGCGGCGCGGGTTCGGTCATCGCCCGCCACATGATCGCGCGCACGTCGCGGCTGTCCGCGCCGAACGGCGGCTTGCCGATCAGCAGCTCGTACAGCGTGGAGCCGAGCGCGTAGATGTCGGACGAGACGCTCGGCACGCCGCGGGTCATCAGCTCGGGTGCGGCGTGCTGCGGGGAGAAGACGTCCAGCACGGAGGCGGAGGTATTCGAGTCCAGCAGGCAGGAAACGCCGAAGTCGGCGAGCGCGGGCTCGCCGAAGCGGGAGACGAGGATGTTGTTGGGCTTGACGTCGCGGTGCAGGATGCCGACCGAGTGGGCCGCCGCCAGGGCCTCGGCGATCTTCGCGCCGACGACGGCGACCTCGATCGCGGGCAGCGGCCCGGTGCGTTTGAGCCGCTCCTTCATGGAGCCGCCGTCGTACAGGTCCATCGCGAGATAGGGACGGCCGGTGGAGGTGGTCCCGGTGTCCAGCACGGTGACCACGTGCGGGTGCCCGCTCAGCTTGCTGGCCAGCCGGACCTCGCGCATGAACCGCCGCTGGGAGTCCTCGTCGGTGCCGACGGTGAGGATCTTCAGCGCGACGTCGCGCTCGAAGGACTCTTGCACCGCTCTATAGACAACGCTGAACCCCCCATGACCTATTCGTGACAGTTCCCGGTAGCCCGAGACGGACTCGACCGCCTCGGCCGTCGGGGTGGATTCCGCGTCGCCGCTGTGCGAGTCACTTCGGACTGTCATTGCCCTTGCGTTTCCGTCCGTATCCGTGCAACCTCGGCTAGGCGGTGGCGGAGC
>NZ_DASZKT010000057.1:0-14630 GCF_035552695.1 Actinospica sp. | reverse complement strand
TGGCGGCGACCCGATGAGGCCGGTGACGAGGCGGACCAGGTCGAGGGTGCCGGGCAGCGCAGCCTCGAAGATCCAGGCCCCGCCGCCGGGGTACTCCGCGCTGGCGGTCAGCTCGATCGGTCGCTGGTCCGGTACCGCGATTTCGGCGGTGCCCTGGATGTTGCCGGTCACGGCGCTCTGCGAGACGTAGACCTGGAGCTCGAGCTCGACCAGGCGGAACGAGACGACGTCGGAGGGTGCGATGCTCCAGTCGCCGGAGAGCGTGAGCCCGGCCGCGAACTCCTTGCGCGGCAGCGAGGCTGTGCTGTTGAGGGCCTGGACGGTGAGGTTGCCGACATCGGGCGCGTCGCTGCCGAAGAAGGCCTCGAACGCCTTGCCGATCGGGAGGTCGAACGGCTCTTCGGTGTAGGCCGTGAACGAGAGCTCCGAGAGGTCGAGGCGGACGGTCACGACGATTTTGTCCGCGTCCGGATCGGTCTCGATTCCGACGAGCTCGCCACGAGCCTGCCGCACGGCGACCGGCGCCTGCGCGCCGAGCGACGCCGCGCGCTTGACGCCGAAGGCCATCGTGCCGTAGATGCTGCCGACGATGATCGGCTGGCCGCCGGTGAACGTGAAGAGCCAGCGGACTCCCACCTTCTCGATGACGATGAAGGGTATGGGCGGGTCCCACGGATGGCGGGAGGCAATGCCCAGCGACGTGTAGTCGAGTGACGGCAGGACACCGTCGGACGGCGGCACGATGCCGAAGCCCAGGTCCGACAAGCCGAACTCGGAGAGCGGCGCGAGGCCGGGCGGCAGGGTGAAATCACCGGAGTCGTCGACGCCCGCGATGGCGAGCAGGGCCTGGATTCCGCCCTCGAGGTCCAGCGGGTCATCGAACTGGATCGCGAGTGGCCAGAGCTCGTCGCCGAACAGCAGCGGCCCGCTGATGTCGACCAGGCGCGGCGGATTGCTCGGCAGGCGGACCTTGGCGTACAGCAGCGCGGCGGAGAGCGGAGCGCCTCGCTCCGGCAGGATGTACGGATCGGGATAGTCGGTGGCCAGACGGATGCCGACTTCGGTCACCTCGAGCCGGCCGAACTGCAAGGAGGCGCTCGGCGCGACCGCCGGCAGGTCGAGCACGGGGGGACGGGAGTCCGTGAAGTCGACCTCGCCGTCCACGAACAACGTCGCGCCGAGGAACGGCGCGTACTGCTTGAGCACGTCGCTGCCCGGCACCCGGCCGTCGCCCTCAAGCGGCAGCGAGCCGGCGAGGCGCGGGTGGGCGGGTGCCCCGGTCGGCTCGTTGGTCGCCGTGATCGACGGCTGCAGCAAGATGAGCCCGCTCAGCACGCTCGGGCCGCGCCGCAGCCCGGCGCCGCTGTTCGGTGCCACGCGCCGGCTCGGTGGCAGGGCGGTAAACGCCTGGCCGAGCGTCCACGGCGTCGCCTGCGCGCCCAGCGTCAGCTCGATGCTCAGCGACGCACGGGTGCCGCCGACATCGCGACCGGTGAGGAGCATCGACCACGAGGAGTTGAGGTACGTCGTAGTGCCGGTCACCCACGCGCTGTCCGGCCCGAGCGCCGCCTGGCCGCCGGTCACCGGCAGCGTCGCCGCGCCGAGGTTGCGTAGCAGGTCGGCCAGCCCGTCGGGGTCGTTGCCGCTCAGCTGCCCGCTGGTGGCGGCGGCCTGCAGCGCGCGGTAGATGTCGGTCAGCGACACGGCGCGGCCCTCACGTCGCCGGTGCGGGCTGGGGAGGAGCGGGCGCGAAGACCACGAGGTCTTCCTCGAGCCCGAGGGCGCCGGACCGGGCGCGTGGGATGAACCGGACCATCTCCTTCGGCGCCAGGATCCCTGGTTTGGTGAGCCTGATCTCGATGTCGCCGTACTGGTAGACGCCGGTGTCGAGGTTGTACTCCTGGATCGTGCAGCTCTTGGCGTTCGTCGTCTCGTAGTTGGTCCAGCCCTTGCTGGTGGTTCCGCCGTTCCGGTCGAAGACGTACGCGTTGTAGCCGTGCTTGTCGATCGTGATGAGCCAGTCGTCGAAGACGTTGAGCACTTCCCTGACCGGATGGCGGTGAGAGTTCTTCGGTCCGGCGCTGGCGACGACCCAGTCGGCGGAGAGGGCCTCCGCGAATCCCTTGATCCGTCGCCAGTTGAAGTCGTCGGGCTCGCCTCTGGCGTAGTAGTCCTCGACCGCGGTGCGCAGCGCGCCGTGGTGAGGGATCTCGAGGCCGACCACGCGCGGTATCAGGTTCCGCTTGGCGTCGATGACGTCGGTGGCCGCGTCCATCGTCTGGTGCGTCGCGTCGCCCGGCAGGAAAACCGAGTACGAGCCGTTCTCGACGACCACCATGGCCGACGACGCGTTGCGCACGATGTCGGCCGTCCGGCCGGTACCAGTGATGGCGAGGCCCGAGATGAGCACGCGGAAGTAGGTGTCGCCGTGCTTGTCGATGTACTTCAGCTCGCTGCGCTTCGTGGCCTTCTTGTAGTCGCTGCGTTTCGGCGCATCGAATTCCAGTTCGTCGGTGTCCATCTCCATGAGCTCGACGAACGACTCCACCGTGCCAATGTTGGTGTTGCTCCAGTTGGAGCCGCCGAGGACCGCCTGCGCGAGGGTGGCCTTGGTGCCCGACAGCTTGTCCTCCAGCTTGCTTAGAAGCTGGACGTGGTCGGCGTCCTGGTGCGAGATGACAAGCAGGTTGAGGACGGCATCCTTCTTGTCGAGGATCTTCTTCGCCACGTAGTCGACGGCGAGCTGGCCGCCGTCGCTCGTGCCACCACAGTCGATGAGCGCCAGGTAGTCGGCCGAGTCCTTGACCACGCCGTCGTCGTAGATCTCGACCAGCGTCGTCATTCCCTGACCGCAGTACAGGATCATCACGCGAGTGAGGCTCGGCATCGGCTCAGTCCTCTCCTGCTGGGCGGCGCGTGGCGCGCACCTGTTGCACCAGTTGCTGCGTCGGAACGGGCGTCGCGCTCTTCTTGTCCGAGTCGGACGCGTACGCCATGTACCAGCCGATCTTCGGGTCGCCCGTCTGGTTGGGGATGCCGAAGAGGATCACGTCGTTGTAGCCGGGGGGAAACGCCAACCCCAGCAGGCGCAGCGCGAAGTCGCGCATGACGAGGGTGTACGTGCGCCCCTTCGCCACGTCGTTGTCGACCTGCATCTCGATGCCTTTGAAGCCGAGCTTCACCACGCCTTGCAGCGGCAGGCTGACGCCGATCACGTCCTTGGCGCCGGGCAGCTTGACTCCCACGTAGACGGACGGTTCGGTGCCGGTGACACCCGGGCTCCAGGCCACGAGCAGGCCGATGGCGATGGCCTTGTTGCCCGACAGCGCGCCGAGCGTTCCCAGCTCGATCGTGTAGTCGAGGCCGTACCACGGCTGGGAGAGCTTGGCCTGGTCGAGCGGCGCGGTGACCGACGTGTAGCCGAGGTCGGCGGGCGACTGGGGCGGAGCGCCCGGCGACAGCACCGGGTCGGGGGTGGCGACCAGCCCGGCCAGGCGGATCGGGAACTTCGAGACGAGGGCGTCGGCGCGCGCCTTGCTGTTGGCCGTGTCGAAGGACAGGTTGCCGTCGAGCAGCCGGAAGGTGGGGTTCGTCGGGTCGCCCAGGCTGAACGACATCGCGATGCCGAGGTTGCCGAAGCGCAGGTAGCCGTCGGCTTCGCCGGCCGCGGTCGCGCCCCAGCAGAACGGGTCGAAGTCCGGCGGCTCGTAGAAGCGAAGGTTGCCGGCCAGTTGAAAGTTCGCTTGGACGGTCGGGTCGCCCTTGACGGGGTCGGCCGCCTTAGCGGTGACGAGCTGCGTCGACAGCAGCTCGACGCTCTGCAGCACCAGCCCGTCCAGCTGGAACGTGTTCTGTCCGGACATCGAGAACACATAGGTGTCGTGGATGGAGCCGTCCGGCATCTGCTGCTGCTGGTGCGCGCCGTCGAGCATGATGTTGTTGCCGTGGGTGGTGGGGAACAGCCTTGCTGGCGCGCCGAAGAGCCGGTTGATGAGCAGCTGGACCCGGCTGGCGAAGGTCGTCACCACGGAGTTCCGGACGCCGACGGTGAGCTGCAGCACGCGGAACGCGAACGGGATGTTCTCGCTGAAGTACTGGTCCTCGGGATTCTGGTAGTCGATGAGGCCGAACATCGAGGTGCGCTGGAAGCGGATCGCGCCCTTGTCGAGGCGGTACGGCGTCACCGACATGCCGAAGTGGTGAGCTCGGAACTGCTCGGGGTTGATGCCGGCGGAGAGCACCTGGAGCTCGGTCGGCAACTGCTCGAGGGGCACGTCGACCGACAGCGCGAGAACGCCGGTCCAGTTGGGGCGGGTGACCATCTCGACGAAATTGGCGTACGGCGACGAGTCGGATCGGGCGACGGCCTCCTTCGCGGCCGTGATGACGTCCCGGATGTCCTTCTGCGCCTTCGCCGGTCCATCCGGCGCCGCCGCTTCGGGCCACGACCACGTCGAGACGTCGCCGACCAGCTCGTCGACGGTTCGGCCGAGCGCGAACTTGAACAGCAGGTAGCCCCCGGCCGAGCTGCCCGGCGCCAGCCGGAACGGGAACCCGCCGATGACGGGGGTGAGCTGGCTGGCGAACCGCTCGAACACCGCGGACTGCTCGTCGGTGATGCCCGGACTCGCCGCTTGGAGAGCGGCCCGGAACGCGTCGCGCGTCTCGTAGCGCGTGCCCGTCATGTGGGCCCGTACGGCGTCGAGCACGGTGGTCGGAATGCCCTTGCTGCCCGGCGGTGTGCCGATGACGTCGAGCGCGAGCGCGGTCAGCTGGTACGCGACCGAGCCGTGCTTGGCGAACTCCACCGGGTTGCCCATGACCATGAACAGGTTGTTGGTCTGCATGGCCTGCTGGAACTTCCCGGTAACCGACGTGAAGCGCAGGTCGGGCAGGGCGGCCGCGTCGCCGGTGTGGCCGATGCCCAGCCACGTCCATGCCAGGCCGTCGTCGGTGACGCCCACGCCGAGGCCCTGCGGCGTGACGCCGACGTGCTCTGCGCTTGCGTCCGCGGCCCGCTCCGTGGCGGCCGGCGGCACGAGCGCGTCTCGCCTCGTCGGCGCGAGCGCGCGCTGCTCGATGGCGACGGCCTCGGCCACCACCCCCTCCGCCATGCCGTGGAACGGCGCCATCGGGAACACCATGGCGCCAGCCGCGGCGTCGACGGATGGACCGGCCAGGTCGGCGGCCGCGATCTCGTAGAACTCGAGCAGCGTGATGCTGTCGTCGGCCAACGTGGCCGCCGCCGACGCGTCCGGTGCCTTGAACAGCGGGGCATCCTCGGGCTGGCTGTAGTAGCGCACCGTCACGTCCGGTGGCGCCGACACGCTGACCCATGACGTCGTGCCCGGGCCGGTCAGTGAGTCGGCGCCGGTGCTCTCCGTGCCCAGCGGTGCGAACGCGTGGTGGTCGGGATAGAACGTCAGCGCGCAGCCCGAGCCGACCGGCACGCCGAGGTACTCCATGCCGGACGTGCCGCACACGATGCGGTCGACGGGGTCGGCGCCGGCCGCTCGGGCCGCGCCGGCCGGCGGGCTGACACTCACCTGGAACGAGCCGTCCGGCACGAAGTAGTAGCCGCCGCTCGTCGATTCACCCACGAAATAAGGAGAAAAGGCGAGCACCAGCCGGGCAGGGACCTCGTGTGTCGGGCTGGCCGGCTGCGGCGTCAGCGACACCTCGTACCCGAGAGCGGTGACGTATCCCGACGGCAGCGCCGGCTGCTCGGTCGGCTGGTCGCCCGCATCGGTGGCCGCGTCCGGCCACGGGAAGAACCCGAGCCAGGTGCGCGTCCCGTCGAGCGGGCGGAGTGGGTCGATCTGGGCGTGCAGCGTGAGGTCGGCGCCCTCGGGCTGTCGGACGACCGCGAAGCGAAGCGTGTTGACGAAACCGCCGTCGCCCGGCGTGAAGAAGCGCATCCCCGCGCCCAACCGGACGAATCCGTCCCCCTCGTCGTGCCGCGCGTCGAGCCCGAATCGCCAGGCGCCCGCGCTACCAGGGACCATGCTGAGGACGCTGGATCCCGGGCGCGCGAACAGCATGTCGGCGGGCGTGTAGAGGACGAGCGCGGAGCTGAGCTCGGTGTCGCCGACCTCGAAGCCCCATCCCGCGCCGGTCGATGCACCTGGGGCGACCGTGCCACCGCCGACGGCGGCGAGCTGGTAGTCGGCGAGCAGGAAGTCCGCCCCGTCCAGCCGATAGGTCCCGTCGCCGTCGCGGCGGACCGCGAGCTGGGTCGCCACCCACGACAGGTAATCCTCGTCTGCATTGAGGATCCACAGGAACCGCGGCCGCGGGTTCGGCTGGTAGGCGTCGAGCCACTCCTGGAGAGAGCGGAGGAACGCGGCGGAGTCGGCGGGAGCCGTCGCGAGGAAGACGTAGATCCCCCTCGGGTCGGTCGACCACGTCGTGGTGAGAAGGGGCTGCGCGCCCAGCGCGTCCGGGTCGGTGGCGAGGAAGGCCGTGACGCGATCGGCGGGATCGGCCCAGTACAGGGGCGTGGTGCCGTCGCGGGTGAAGGTCGGCTCCGGCGCGCTCATGACCACCGTGCTCCGTTCTCGACGTCGATGCTGTCGCCGTGCAGCAACGGAAGGTCGAGCCAGCCGGGGTTGCCGGGCGACCAGTCGAGCCGGATCGGCCACGTCTCGCCCACGGCCGCCGTGAGGTCGGCGTCGGTGACGGCGGCGGCGCGCGCGCGGCGCAGCGAGACGCCCTGCAGCGGCCGGTCGAGCACCGGAGGCCGATGCCCGCTGGACGCGAGAAGCTGCCCGACCGTGGTGCCGACCGGTACCAGCCTGGCGGTGCCGTTAAGACTCACCCGCGTCATCGGGCGGATCACGGTGCGGCCGCGCAGGTAGGCGGCGGCCACCTGGGCGCCGGGCGGCAGGTTGCCCCGCACGTTCTTCGTCGCGGTGTTGAGCGCGTCGATGCTGGTGCTGGCCAGGAGAACCGCATTGCCCTGCAGCGTGGTCACGCCGTTCGAGTTCGTGGGGATGAACGTGCGCGGGTAGACGATGCGGCAGAACGGCGCCCGAACGGACGGCGCGAACGCGTCGAGCAGGCCGCCCGACCCGTACGCGCGGCCGGTCCCGAGCGGCGGCACAGGGAGGGGTATGACGACACCGCCCTGGGTGGCCAGCGACGCGAGGAACGCGTCGAGCCCGGTCAACCACCGGCCTTCGCTCTGGTAGGCCGCCACCTCGTAGTCGGCTGCCGCCGTCGTGACGAAGCCGGAGAGCTGGGCCTGCTCGCTGGACGGGCCGACCACCTGATAGGCCTCGTACTCGCAGCGCAGCACCATGCCCGGGCGCAAGTCGAAGCAGCCGTCCTTGAACTGGACGCCGTAGGCGAAGTAGAGCGACTCGGCGAACGTCTGCGGCATGGCGCGCGACAGCGCCTCCTGCATGGCGAGGATGCCGTACGCGGTGACCGTGAAGCTTGGCTGCTGCAACTTCTTCACGAAGGCCGTCCACGCCGCGATGACGTCGACCCGGTCGTCGAAGTCCCATACCTTGCTCGTCGCGGGGATCGTGAGCGTGTAACCGAACGGTGGGCTGGCCGGGGCGAGGGTGAAGCCCAGCGTCGGGTCGAGGCCGGCGAGCTTCGACGGGTCGGGGGCGGTCGTGAACAGATTGGGTAGGGACAGCACGATAGCGGCCGGCGTCACCGCCGGGTTGTTGCCAGGGAACAGGAAGGACCGGCCGAGGAACAGCCCGGGTGGGAAGAGCGCCACCGGCTCCGACGGCGCGCCCACGTCGGCACCCGCGATCGCCTGCACCACCACGGTGCCACCGCCGGACGGCGTCGCCTGGAGCGACCACGAGCCGTCCGTGCCGGCGGTGTCGCCCAATGCCGTGGCCGTGTTGCCCACGAGCGTGCTCACCCGGTAACCGCTGACCGGGGCGGCGGTGACGGCGTCCCACGTGACCCGGACGGCGGTGCCGTCGTACGCCGCCTCGACGCCGAGCGGGGCCATCGACGGCACGTTCGTCAACGCGGACGGCGGGCCCTCGACCGCGCACCCGCCTGACGACGCGGTCGCGGTGACGCGTACGGCGTATCCACCGGCCGCGGCGAACGTGTCGGCCGGTACGACGCACGACGTCGCCGGCGCGTCGACCGACTGCTCGTGCACGGTCGTGGTGCCTTGGACGATGGTGACCGTGTAGGCGGCGGCGCCGTCGACCTTGGCCCAGGAGATCTCGCAGGCGCCGGTCGCGGCGGCGAACCGGACCGACTGGACGCTGGGCGTGCCGGTGACGAGCGCGACGCTGCTCGCCCGACCGACGCTGCTCGAGCCGGTGAACCGCACGTTCGCCGTCCATGGTCCCGGCCGGAGCGGGACAACGGCTTCGGTGCCGCCGATGTCCAGCTGGTGCCCGACCACGCCACCGGTGGCGATCGCGACGCGCGCGGCTCGCTCGGTCGGCGGCGCTGCCCAGGTGAGCCGGACCGCTTCGCCGTCGTACCGCGCGCTGGAGAGGGCCGGCTCGTCCGCGACGACGTCGACCGGCTGGCAGGCCAGGCCGCGGGCCCGATCCCCGGACATGGCCGCCACGGTCACCGTCGGCGCGCTGTCGACGCTGCCAGCCGGCAGCCCAGCCGGTGGGTAGGGGATGGTGGCGTGCGGCTCGGCGACGACCGCGACCACCGGGTTGTGGTCCGGCACGGCGAGCGTGACCACGTAGCGGTCGACCAGCGCGTCGAGCACCGGGTCCCACGTGATGTCGAGGTCGGCGTCGTCGAAGCTCACGGCCAGCCCGGTGGGCGCGACCGTCAGCACCGCGGCGGCGTTGCCGAGCGGACCGGTCACGCCGCCACCGCCGCTAATGCCACGCAACGCGATCGACGCGCCGCCAGGCACGTCGTCGGGCAGGGTGAGCACGAGCGGTGGCGGCGCCGGAGGGCTGGGCGGCAGCGTCGTCTCGCCGCCGTCCCACCGCACGACCGGCTGCACGTGCTCGAGCGCCGGTCCGGTCGTGGGGCGAGCCCAGTCGACGGTCACCACGCGGCCCGTTGTGACGGTTGCCGTGAACAGCGTGGGTCCTTGCGTCAGGAGCGTCTGGTCGGCCCACGGACCCATGGCCACGCCCGCGACCTCGGAAATGCGCGCGTCGACGGTGGCCGACGTCGGGATGGCGAGGGCTGCCGAGCACCCGTCGACGACCGTCTCCACCGCGAGGCCGTCGCTCCCCGCGGCCAACACGCGATAGCGGCCGTCCGACTTGCCGGTCCATGCCAGGGCGACGCGGCCGCCGTCGACTACCGCGCTGGTGATTTCCGGCAGCGCCGTCGGCGCGGGTACGGGCACCGACCACGGCCCGGTGGCGATGCCGAGCACACCGCGCACGGCGACGGCCACGCTGCCCGACGGGATGGGGAAGCTCGCCCAACCGCCGGGGTCGACCCGCTGCGGGATGCCCCAAGCCCCGTCGGCCACCAGCACGGCGTCGATGCCGAGATCCGTGGGTGGTAGCGCGCCAAGGCCCGCGCGCACGAGCAGGTCGTCGCTACAGCGGACGGACTCGACGGCCGGCGTCCCGACGACGGCGGGCGCCGTCGCGGCTGGGCTGCTGGCGCGACCCGCGCGCGCTCGTACGGCCACCGTGTGCGCCGCGCCGACCGGGACCGGCCAGTCGAGCGCGAGTGTCAGGGCAGCGGCCGGCGGCACGGTCACGGTCCGCACCGGTGCGCTGCCTTGGAGAACGGTGACGTCGTAGGCGGTGGGCATGACGCCGAACGGCGGCGTCACCGCTATCGAGAGCGCGGTGCCGTCGCAGGTCGTTGCGCTAATGCCTGGCGGCCGCAGGACGACGGCGACCGGCGCCGATGCCGGCCCGGAGCCGGTCGCCACCAGCGCCTGCACGACGACCGCGTAGGCGTTGTCCGGGTCGAGGCCCGCGGGCAGGACGCCCCGGGTCGCGGGCGCGGGGACGTCGCGGCGGGCGACGACCGATGCCCCGTCGAGGACGGTGATGCGGTAACCGGTCGCGCTGGTGACGGCCGTCCAGCTGACCGCGAGGTCGTTGCCGTCGGCCTGGACGCCGAGCACGTCCGGGCGCGTGGTGGGGACGGCGAACGCGGCGCCGTACGGACCGATCGAGAGGGCGGACTCGTCGTCGTTGACGAAGACTCGCGTGCGCGCCAGCGACGCGGCGGCGACGGTGCCGGGACGCGGCGGCGTGGCGATGACGGTGCTCGTGCCACTGACCGGCAGCTCGGGATCGGGCGAGCCTTCGTTCACGGACAGCCGCAGCAGGAAGGCGCCCTCCGGTGTCCCGGCCCACGACAGCGCGAGCGCGCCGGTGCCGGGGTCGGTCTCCGCGGCCGCCACCGCCACGGTGTCGAGGACGACGGGAACGGGAGCCGAGTCGCGGCCCGACGAGGAGCCGCTGTGCCCGTTGACCACGACGTAGGGTTCGCGATCGGCGCTCAGTCGCACCCAGAGGGACGCGCACTGGCTCGCACCCACGTCGACCTGCGCGATCGTGACCGCAGGCGGCGTGCCGCCCTGGTAGACGGTGACGGTGAACGTCGTCGACGGGTGCGGGTCCGCGGTCCAGGCCACCGTGAGCAGGCCGGCGTCGTAGCGAACGGAGGTGATCTGGGGCGTCGAGGGCGGAGCGTTCGAGGGGACCGGGTCGTCGCTCGGCGCCATCGACATCGGCTCCCATTTCTTTGGCGAGTAATCACCGAACCTACCGGTCGCATGCCGAGGAGAGCAATGCGTTCCGCGCGTTTCGGCGGTGGCCCGTTTAGGCCGCGACCGGCGAAAGCGTTTGACTATGGATTAGGACTAGGCAGGTAGCGCGATCAGGGCGCGCGAGCAGCGCCGAGGTGCGGTGAAATTAACATTAAGCAACTTCCGAGGTCAGCGGCCACTTGCTCATAGCGGCACGACATTGATAATCGCCGATCGCCAGCGATTCCAGCGACGTCGTCCGTGCCAGAATCATGGTTGGCAGGAAATAAGATGTGGCCGGGTTAATCCGGTCGGCATAAAACTGGTTAATAAGATCAGCAAGCGATACTAATAGCATCGGTGCCCCCGGGTGCAGCCAGGCGCGAATAATATTCGAAATAAATAGAGTGCCGGAAGCGGTCCCGATTTTTAGGCTAACACGACGGGTAGCGGCTGGCAAGGTCCGCATAGGTAGGAATAAATTTGAATTGCACATTAGCGCAATCTTATGAAATGCCCGGTATTCCGCCGTGGCTGGGTCGGGCGTCAACGGCACGGTTCACTCGCTGAGCGGCGGCGTCCACTCGAGGAGCAGGTAGACGCCCTTGTCGGCGATCTGGCGGAACCCCAGCCGGTCGTACAGGCGCCGCGCGGGGTTGGACCGCTCGACGTGCATCTGGACCGGCTTGGCCGCGACCGTGGCGGCGGCGAGCACCTGCGTGAGCAGTTCCGTCCCGATCCCCTTCCCGCGGTGCTCGGGCAGCAGGGCCAGGTCGATCACGTTCCATGCGGTCTCGCTACGGTCGACGTACAGACGGCCGAGCACTTCGTCACCGCTGACGATCAGGTCGTAGCTCGCGTCCGGGAAGTTCGCATGATAGTAGCGGTGCTGGGCGTCGAACTGCATGCGCAGGAACGCTTCCTTCTGTGCCGCGTCCCAGGGCACGACGGCCAGTTCATCGTCGCGTGTGCTCGCGTAGATCCGGTACAGCAGTTCGGCGTCGCCGGGACCTGCGGGGCGCAGGGCCTGCCGCCCTACGGTGGTCACGACCGGGCCGGGAAGATGCCCCGCAGCGCGACGCAGAAGTTCAGCGTTAGGTACGGCATCAGGTTGTTGTGCGGGCCGCTGGCGCCCCCGGAACCGCCTATGACCTGGGCCGCCATCTGCTGGGTCGCGGCTCCGGCCTGCGCCCTGTAGATGGCGGGCGAGGAGCGCGCCAGTGCGGTCGCCGAGGACGGCATATTCAGGTCGGCTGGGCGAGCGTCTCCCTGGAGGGTGTGGGGGTGCGGCGGAAGCTGCGAGGAAAGCAGCGTCACGGTCTGCGATCCGCCCGTCTCGCCGAGGTCGTACGGGCTGAGCCCCGGTCCCTGACCCGGATGCATGGGAGAGGCGCCCTGCAGGTTCGGCAACCCGAAGGTAGTCGTGCCGTTGCCGCCGAAGTAGGTACCGAACAGCGCGAACAGCGCAGTGTTCTGGCTGATCGGGATTAGTTGCCCGTTACAGGACGCCCACCCCGTGGGGGCGAAGCCGAACGGGAAGATCCTGATCTCGCCGAGGAACGGGTCAGCCACCGGGGCGCGCCTTTCAGGCCGGAGACGGGAAAATGCCGGACAGGGAGATGATGAACGTCACGCACTGATACGGCTGGACGTTGGGATGCGGCTGCCCGCTGCCGCCGCTCGGCGGGATGCTGCCGGGGGCCATCGCGGTGGTCGCCGCCGCCTGGATGTAGGCATTGCCCGACCCGGTGCCTGCGGGCACGTTCTGGGCGGGTGCGGATTTGGTGGCGCCATCGGTGGAGCACATGAACGAGTGCGGGTGCGCGGGAACCTGGCCGATGGTGAGGGTGACCGTCTCCGATCCCGCGGCCTGCCCCATCGCGTACCCGGTGCCCTGGTGCACCGGCAGCCGCCCGCGCAGGTCGGGCAGGGCGAAGTTGGTGATCCCGTCGCCGCCGTACGTGGTGCCGATCAGCTGGAACAGCGCCGGGTTCTGATCAATCGACATCAGCTGGCCATTGCACATGGCCCAGCCATACGGGGCGAAGTTCCACCCGCCCATCTTGATCTCTCCGATGTAAGCAGTGGCCACCGGAAGCTCCTAGTTCTGCGACGGGTAGATGCCGGTCAGCGCGATGCAGAAGTTCAGCACCAGGTACGGCTGCATGTTGTTGTGCGGCTGGCCGCCGCCAGCGCTGGTGACGGTCGACGGATGTATCGCCGTGAGGTGCGCCGGCGGCGCGTAGATGTTGTCCGCCGCGCCGAGGTAGTTCTGGGCGGGCAGATCCGAATCGGCGGCCGAGGAGGAGCCGTAGGCCGCGTGCGTATGGGACGGCGTCTCGTTGGCGTTCAGGGTGTGGGCCGGTTCGCCGCCGACCTGCCCGAGCGTGAAACCGGTGCCGACGTGGTTAGCCGTCCGGCCCTGCAGGTTGGGCAGGCCGAAGGTGGTCTGGCCGTCACCTCCGTAGGTCTTTCCCAGCAGCGAGGCCAGCGCCTGGTTCTGACTGACCGGGAGGATCTGCCCGTTGCACAGTGCCCAGCCGCGGGGGGCGAAGTTGAAAGCCATGATCCTGATCTCGGACAGGAACGGTGTGGTCATGTGCTCCCCTGCTCTGGTTTCCGACCGTTCTGATATCCCTCACGGCGCCGGGCAGCTCGGCCCGCCCACGAATCCGGGGGCGCCGGTGACGGTGGCGAGGACGTTGGCGGCACTGTCGCTGTTGTTGCCCGCCACGAAGGTGCCGACCGCGGTGGTGTCGGTGGAACCGCCGGTGTACCCGGGCAGCTCGTACGTGACGCCGGCGATGTTCTGGTCGAGCTCGATGTCAAAAGATCCCAGGCTCGTCTGGCCCGACCCGGTGAGCGAGTTGCCGGTGATGGCGGCGCACACCTTGCCGGCGTCCCCGGTGGCGGCGCCGGCCTCGCCGTAGATCCCCCACGCGCCGCCATTGGTGGCGTTACCGGCGGGGTCGGCGAGCGTGTTGCTGGTGATCGTCAGGTTCAAGGTCGGGCTGCCCTCGCGGTCGATGTAGTAGATCCCGGCGAAGTCGTCGTACTGGTAGAGCTTGTTGCCGGTGATCGCGAGCGTCTCGGTCCCCGCGCCTTCGGCGTAGGCGCCGATGCTGTTGCCGCCGCCGGAGTTGGCCACCGTGGGCGATCCGACGGTGTTGCCGTTGATCGTGCCCGACAGTGTCCCGGAGCCCTCGTTGTCTACTCCGATGCCGTTGGCCGTGATGTTCTGGACGTTGTTGGCGTCGATAGTGATCGTGGTCGTGTTGTTGCCGTGCGGCTCGATCAACGCGCCACTGCCGCCGGCGCCGCCGACGCCGACGCCGCTCACCTGGTTGTCCGAGAACGTGACGCTATCGGTTCCTGTGGAGGCGGAGTCGGTCGCGAACTGGAACTCGTCGCCCTTGTTGCCCGTCAACGTCGAGCCGGTGACGCTGACGGTGGCGTTCGTGCTGCCGTCGGCATTGATGATCAGCCCGTGGCTGGAGTTATTGCTGGTGTCGCTGGCGGTGCTGTTGCTGAACGTGCTGGCGGTGACGGTCAGGTTCAGCGTTCCGCTGGTGTCGGTGATGATCGCGTTGTTGACGCCGGCGGTGGTGAAGGTGCTGTTCGCGATCGTCACGGTACCGGTGACCCCGGTGCCGTTGATCCCGTTGGCGCTCGCGCCGGAGACGGTGACGTTCTCGATGTCGACATTGCTGGCTAGGTCGATCCCGTTTCCGGCGGAGTTGGTGATCGTGGGATTGGAGCCGGCCGCGATGACCAGGGAGTATCCGCTGACCGTGAGGCCGTGCGGCTGGCCGAACAGGTCCTCGCCGGACTTCATGGTCAGGCCGCCGGTGTAGTTGGCGTTGCCCGTGTACATGAAGATGATGCTGTTCGCGCCCGCCGCGCTGTTCGCCGCGGCCAGGGTGTTGAACGGCGCGTTCGACTCGCCGGT
>NZ_DASZKT010000056.1:0-11377 GCF_035552695.1 Actinospica sp. | reverse complement strand
GGGCGTGTAGGGGGCTCTTTACTCCGTCGGTGGGCGTGACCTGGCGCCTCAGCTTCAGCTCAGCTGCCGGTGCTTTCCCGGACGGCCAGCTTGTACGGCGCCCACAGTTCGACCGGATCGCTGTCGGCGCGCTCGCCGAGGCGGGCGATCAAGCGGTCCACGGCGAGCCAGGCGATGGTGGACTTGTCCGGCGAGACGGTGGTGAGCGAGGGCGTGTTGTACCGGCCGGCCTCGATGTCGTCGAAGCCGACCACCGCGACGTCCTCGGGTACCCGCACACCCCGGCTGAGCAGGGTGCGGATCGCGCCGAGGGCGAGCAGATCGTTGTAGCAGAAGACCGCGTCCGGCGGCCCCTTGGGGTGTTCGAGCAGCGCGGCCATCGCCGCGGCTCCATCGGAGTGGTGGAACCGATGGGTGGGCACGATCAGCGACTCGTCCAGCCGGCGCCTGCGCGCCTCGTGCGCCTGCCGGTATCCGGCGGTGCGCAGCTGCGCGGTCTCTCCGCTCTCCCAGGGCTGGTCGCCCATCGCCGCCACCCGGCCGCGCCCGATGTCGAACAGGTGCTCCGTGGCCGCGCGGGCCGCCGCGACGTTGTCGATCGCCACGTGGTCGTAGGCGCTCTCCGCGATGCGCTCGCCGAGAAGCACCAGCGGTCTTGCGGCGTCGCGCCTGGCCAGGTCGGCCTGGGACAGAGCCAGCGGGCTGAGGATGACGCCGTCGAACATGGCGGCCATCGAGCCGCCCATGACGATCTCGTGCTCGCGATCCGGCTCACCGTCGGTCTGGTCGACGACCACCGTGTACCCGTGCTGGCGTGCCTTGGTGACCACGGCGCGAGCCAGTTCGGCGAAATAGGGCACGTCCAGTTCCGGCACGACCAGCGCGATGAGCCCGGTGCGGCCCTTCTTCAGGTTGCGTGCCATCAGGTTCGGCTGGTAGCCGAGCTCGGCTACCGCGGCCTCGACCCGCGCCCGGCGCTCCTCGGAGACCGGCGCGTATCCGTTGACCACGTTGGAGACCGTGCGGATTGACACGCCGGCGCGCTCTGCGACATCGCGCAGACGCGGGGTGACCATCTTGTCTCCTTCGAACGCGGTCCTGGAGCGGCAGCGGAACAGGCAAAAGAGCCGACACGCATTTCAACGATGCAGAGCATATCAAGCGTCCGCCGCGGCCGGACCCGAACCGGCGGCCCGCCTCGGCGGATCGGGGTTCCCGGCGCAGTGCGGGAGCCCCGGCCGTGACGGAACCGGAATCGGAGCGATCGCCCGTGGTCAGAGAACACTATGGCTCCGGTACCGCGCCCGCGCAACCGGCACCCCGACGAATCGGCCCTATTTGCCTGCGGGCAAACGGTTGTCGCGCTGTTCCGAAGTCGCTACCTTGACGCGTGTTCCTTCTGCAACGTTGCAGGACACCTGGTCGGTGCTCGTGCAACGCTGCAGCAGCCCACGGACCAGAGGGAGTACGCATGGCCCGCACGAGACCACACCTCCGCCTTCGACCGCGGCCCGTCGCAGGGCACGAACCGGTGTTGCGCACCCTGACCGGCCTTGCGGCGACGCTGATGATCGTTTTCGGGCTGGCCGGGCTGCAGTCCACGGTCGCGGCGGCCCCGGCGGCCGCGGACGCCACCACGGGTGTGCTCTACACGCCGAACACCTCGGCGAATGCGAGCGAGGACGCCAGCTATCCGCGCGTGATCCGGCTGGCGCACAGCGGCTCTGCGAACGGTGAGCTGCTGGCGACCTTCTCGCACTCGGGCGTCGGTGGCACTAAGGCCGACTTCCCGATCTACGAGTCCACCAACAACGGCCAGAGCTGGTCCTCGTCCCCGATCGGCACCGTGTCCGACACGGTGCACGGCTGGGACCTCGACGGGCCGACGCTCTACGAACTGCCGCAGGCCGAGGGCTCGCTGCCCGCCGGAACCCTGCTGGCCGCCGGCACGGCGTGGAACCGCGGCGACTACACCCAACAGGCCGTCGAGGAGTTCTACAGCACCAATGGCGGCGTGAGCTGGAACTACCGCAGCTCCTGCACCTCCGAGTCCGGCATGGCCGACACCGAGGGGCACGGCATCTGGGAGCCCGAGTTCGGCGTAGCCGGCAACGGCGACCTGGTCTGCTACTTCTCCGACGAGCGGCCCTCGACCAGCGGCTACAACCAGGTCCTCGCGCACGTGGTCAGCACGGACGGCGGCCTGACCTGGGGCAGCGAGGTCTACGACGTCGCGGTGCAGGACAACGTGCAGCGCCCCGGCATGACGACGGTGGTCAAGCTGCCCAATGGCACCTACGGCATGACCTTCGAGGACTGCAAGGCCGGATACGACGCGGACTCGGCCTGTTCGGTGTACTTCAAGACCTCGCCGGACGGTGAGAACTGGAGCCCCGTCTCCGGCCTGGGCTCACTCGTGGAGACCAGCGACGGGCGGCACTTCCTGCATACCCCGCAACTGTCCTGGTCACCGATAGGCGGGCCGAACGGCACCCTGCTGGTGTCCGGGCAGCGCCTGGTGTCCGGGGCGGACGGCTCGATCACCGTGCAGGACGAGTCGGGGACCGTGCTGCTGGCCAACACGGACCTCGGCGTCGGCTCGTGGACCGAGACCACGGCCCCGGTCGACACGAATCCGACCGGCGGGTACGACGGCACCGAGACCTCCTGCGCGGGCTACAGCTCGCCGATCCTGCCATCGATCTCGGGTTCCACCATCCTGTACCTGGCCGGAACGCACATCAGCAACGGGAAGTGCGAGGTCCGGTTCGGCACCGACGTCGCTCCCGGGCCGACCGGCGAGATCACCAACTCCAGCATCTCCGGCAAGTGCATCGACGTGAACACCAACACGTCCACGGAGGGTAACGCGGTCCAGCTCTACGACTGCAGCGGCGTGCCCGGCCAGCAGTGGGACGTCGAGCCGGACGGCACCGTCCGCGCCTTCGGCGAGTGCCTGGACATCGTGGGCGACGGCACCGCGAACTACTCCAAGGTCGAACTCTGGCCGTGTGACAACGCGGGCGGGCAGCAGTGGCGCGAGCAGTCCGACGGCGCGCTGCTCAACCCGCAGTCCGGCCGCTGCCTCGACGATCCGAACGGCGGGACCACGAACGGCACCCAGCTGCAGATCTACGACTGCAACCAGCTGTGGACCCAGGACTGGACCATGCCGGGAGCGCCGACCGCCGCGATCACCAACTCTTCGATCGCCGGCCAGTGCGTCGACGACAACACCAACACGGCCACCGACGGCAACGCGGTCCAGCTCTACGACTGCAACGGCGTACCCGGCCAGCAGTGGACCATGGAACCGAACGGTACGATCCAGGCGTACGGTAAGTGTCTGGACATCGTGGGCGACGGCACGGCGAATTACTCCAAGGTCGAGCTGTGGACCTGTGACAACGCCGGCGGCCAGCAGTGGGTGCCGCAGTCGGACGGCGCGCTGCTCAACCCGCAGTCCGGCCGCTGCCTCGACGACCCCAACGGTGCCACCACCAAGGGCACGCAGTTGCAGATCTACGACTGCAACGGCCTGTGGACCCAGGACTGGACGACGGCCGACTAGCGGTCGCTCCAGCGGCCCGTAGGCGGCCGCAGTCCCCCGTGCGTTGGCCCGGACTGCTGCCGCCGCGCGAGCGGCCGTCCAGCCAGGCCCGACGAGTGGTTCTGCCGGATTTGCGGAATCCGGCAGAACCACTCGTCTCCGGCCGAGATCAAACCGCGATCCGGCGCCTCTTGCAACGATGCATCCAGCGAGTTACTGTTCTGCATCGTTGCAAGAAACGCTTCCCGGGTCGCCCCGGGCGAGCGTTGCGCACGAACCGGTGGCACCCGCACGGCGGAAGAAACGGTCAGCGCGAGACCGGGACGCATCCGGAGGCCGGCGGCGCACTGCGAGCCCGTGCAGCGGCCCGCGTCCGGACCGGTCCCGCCGCGAGCAGAGCAGTCCGCCGAACCTCACGCAGCACGCGAACTTCACACAGCACACAGAGACCTTCCAGAGCGCACGGCACTGCAACAGCACTGCCCGAAACCGCCAAGAGAAAGCAGAGGTTGCGATGGCTACGTCCCACAGCGGCGTCGGCAACGTCCGTCGCACGTCAACCGAGAGTCGCACGGGCACAGCCGCCCGCCCAGGCGCGCAGGGCGCGGGCCGGCGTCGCCGGATCTTCGGTCTTGCCGCCGCAGCGCTGGCTGCGACCACGGTGGCAGCCTGCGGCAGCACAGGGCTGCCCGCGCCGAGTTCCGCCGGCGGTTCTGCGGCGAGCGGCTCGACCGCCGGCTGCGCGGCAGGCGCCACCCACCTGACCTTCTGGGGCTGGTCGGCCGGCTACGACCTGGCGGTGAACGAGTTCAACAAAACGCACCCGGACATCTGCGTGCAGTTGGAGAACGCGGGCGCGACCACCGCCGAGTACGTGAAGCTCAACGACGCCCTGACGGCGCACAGCGGCGCCCCGGACATCGCGCAGATCGAGTACTTCGAACTGCCCTCCTTCGAGATCACGCACAGCCTGGTCGATCTGTCGCAGTACGGCGTCGGCTCGGCGAAGAGCGACGAGGCTCCGGCGGCCTGGGCCCAGGTGACCCAGGGCTCCGCGCAGTACGCGATGCCGGTCGACCTCGGCCCGTTGGCGCTGTACTACAACGAGAAGGAGTTCAGCGCCAACGGGCTCACCGTGCCCACCACCTGGGCCGACTTCGCTACCCAGGCGGACAAGCTGCACGCGGCGAACTCCAAGGACGCGATCACCAACTTCGACCCGGAGAGCCCGCAGGACGTACTGGCGCTGATGCAGCAGTACGGGGCCTTCCCGTTCAGCTACACCGGCGGCAACACGCTCGGGATCCACTTCAACGGCGCCACGGAGACCGCCTTCGCGAACTACTGGCAGTCTCTGATCGACAAGCACGAGGCGACCACGGCGGCCGACTTCTCGCCGACGCAGTGGACCAACTTCGACAGCGGCGCCGACGCCTCCCGGCTCAGTCCGGCCTGGGGCCCGGTGGGCATGCAGCTGAGCATCAAGCAGACCACCGGGGACTGGCGGGCCGCGGCGCTGCCGCAGGCCAAGACGGGCCAGAACCTCGCCGGCAACTGGGGCGGCTCCTCGATCGCCGTGGTGGCCGGCAGCAAGTACGCCAAGCAGGCCGCCGAGTTCGCGCAGTGGTTCGGCGGTTCCGCGGACGCCTGGAAGATCCTGAGCGGACCGGTCGCCGGGGCCTACCCCGCCTACCTGCCGCTGCTCGACTCGAGCTCCTTCCAGAGTTCCACGCTGCCGATCTCGGGCAACTCCACGCCCAACACGGTCTTCGCCTCCGCGGAGAAGAACATCGTCGACCCGCAGTGGCCGCCGATCATGACCGCCGCGCTGACCCAGTGGACCTCGACCTTCGCCGGGGTCACCAAGGGCTCCGAAACCCTCGCCCAGGCCTTCGCCGCGTTCCAGCAGCAGATGACGAGCTACGCGCAGGCCCAGGGCTTCACCGTAGTAGGGGGTTGACGGTGGCAGACCGTCAGTCCGGCGGCGGCACGGCGGGTGCCGCCGCCCTGCAGACCCGGCGCCGGACCGGCCACCGGATCCGCCGTTGGCCGGGGGCGGCGTTCATCGCGCCGCACATGCTGGCGCTGGGCCTGTTCATGCTCCTGCCGACCGGCTACGCGATCTACATGAGCCTCTACACCACGAGGCTCATCGGCGGCACCCGGTACTCGGGCTTGGCCAACTACGGCACGGTGCTCAGCTCGCCCGAGTTCTGGGAGGGCGTACGCAGGGTCCTGCTGTTCGCCGTGATCCAGGTGCCGCTGACGATCGGCGTGGCGTTCTTCTTCGCGGCGATCTTCGACGCAGGCGTGGTCAAGTACGGCAAGTTCTTCCGCACCGTGTTCTTCATGCCGTTCGCCGTCCCCGGCGTGGTCGCGGCCGTGATGTGGTCGTTCCTGCTGCTGCCCGGCTTCGGCCCCTACTCGAGGGTGCTCTCCGGGCTCGGCCTCGGGCACGTGAACTTCTTCTCATCGAACCTGATCCTGCCGACGATCGTGATCATCGTGCTGTGGGAGTGGACCGGCTACAACATGACGATCCTCTACACCTCCCTCAAGTCGATCCCGCGCGAGATCACCGAGGCGGCCGTGGTCAGCGGCGCCTCGCTGACCACGATCATCATGAAGCTCAAACTGCCGATGGTGCGCCCGACTCTGGTGATGCTCGTGTTCCTCAACACCGTGGGCGCGCTGCAACTGTTCACCGAGCCGTCGATCCTCGAGGCCTTCCAGCCGCAGGCGATCTCCTTCGGGTTCACCCCGACGGTCTACGTCTACAACACCGCGATCGGCAGCGGTGAGTACAACCTCGGCGCCGCGGCGGCCGTCGTGCTCGCCGTCCTCATCGGCCTGATCTCGTTGTCCGCGTTCGCCTTCCGCCGCCGAAACGGAGAATTCCGATGAGCCGCTCCGGCCAGAAGGCCGCCCGGTCCGCCCGGTCCGCCCCCAAGGTCTCGCGCTCCGACGGGGTCCCGGTCCGCCTCTACGGCCTGCGCCGCGGCACGACCACTCTGATGACGCTGGTGAGCGCCCTGTTCGCGGTGTTCATCCTGGCGCCGCTGGGGTGGCTGCTGATCAGCTCCACCAAGACGCAGGCGGAGATCTACAACAGTTCAGGCTTCTGGTTCGCCGGGCCGTTCCGGCTGTTCCAGAACCTGTCCGCGCTCGGTCGGAACGTCAGCGGCGCCGGCGTCTACCTGAACTGGCTGGAGAACACGCTGCTCTACGCCCTGCTCGGCGGGATCGGCTCGACCGCGCTGTCGGCGCTGGCCGGCTACGGGTTCGCCCGGTTCAGGTTCCGCGGCGCTGACGCGCTGTTCTCACTGGTGATGTCGACGCTGCTGGTCCCGATCAGCGCGCTTGCGCTGCCGCTTTTCCTGGTCTACGCCAAGGTCGGCATGGTCAACTCCATCTGGGGCATGATCCTGCCGAGCATGGTCTCGCCGGTGGGCATCTACCTGATGCGCACCTTCATCGACGCCTCGGTACCGCGCGACCTGATCAACGCGGCGCGCATCGACGGCGCCGGCGAGTTCCGGATCTTCTGGCAGATCGTGCTGCCGCTGACGGTGCCGGGTCTGGTCACCGTGCTGCTGCTGACCGTCGTGGCGGTGTGGAACAACTATTTCCTGCCGCTGGTCATCTTCAGCCACAGCAACCTGTATCCGCTCACGGTCGGCCTCTCCGCGCTGTCCCAGGCCGCGGAGACCGGTTCGCAGGCCCAAGCAGTCCCCGTCCTGATCGCCGGCGGCCTGGTCACCGTGCTGCCGCTGATCGCCCTGTTCCTCGTGCTCGAACGCTACTTCCGCGGCGGAGCCCTGCAGGGCAGCCTCACCAGCTGACCGCGCGCCCCGCGCCGACCGTGCCGGGCCTCCCCCGCCTCGCCCGCACCGCCTCTGACCGCAGAGCACACGACCTACTCTGGAGAAACCGTGTCATCCGTACGTCCCGAATACCCGCGGCCCCACTTCGACCGTTCGCACGCCTGGCTCAGCCTCAACGGCGAGTGGGACTTCGCGCGAGACCCGGACGGCTCGGCCGACCCCGAGCAGCTGGCCGGCGCGCGTTCCTGGTCCGAGCAGATCGTGGTGCCGTTCGCCTGGGAGACCGAGGCCTCCGGCCTCGGCGCGCAATGGCTGGAGTACGGCTGGTATCGGCGGACCCTGACCGTGCCTCGGGACTGGGCCGGGCAGCGCGTGGTGCTGCACTTCGGCGCCGTGCACCACGAGGCCGAGGTCTGGGTCAATGCCACCAGGGTCGGCGGCCACGAGGGCGGATACACCCCCTTCGAGTTCGACATCACCGAGGCCCTCGGCGACGGAGGGGCCGGGGACACCGGCGGGGACGGCGCCCCGGCGACCCTGCTAGTGCGGGTGTGGGCCCCGGTGGACAAGCGCGAGATCGTGCACGGCAAGCAGCGCAGCATCCCGCGCGACGTGTACGACGTCTGCGCCTTCACCCCGAGCAGCGGAATCTGGCAGCCGGTCTGGCTCGAGGCGCGCCCGGCGACGTACCTGTCCGGGGTGGCGCTCACCCCCGCGCCTACCCTCGACGCCGTCATCGCGACCATCTCGGTCACCGGCCCGCAGGCCCCCAACGCGCGGCTGACGGTGAGCGTCGGCGGCTCGACCGTTGAGTCCGTCGCGCTCAGCGCGGACCCGACCGCCGAACCCGCGCGGGCCTCGGCCGAGCTGACCGTGGCGATCGTCGAACCGCACCTGTGGAGCCCCGAGGACCCGCATCTCTACCCGGTCACGGTCCGGCTCGATTCGTCGGACGGCGCCGACCGGGTCGTCTCGGCGACCGGGCTGCGCCGGGTCGAGACCCGCGGTTCGGAGATCTGGCTCAACGGCGAGCGCGTCTACCTGCGCGGCGTGCTGGACCAGGGCTACTGGCCGCGCACCGGCATGACCGCCCCTGACGACCAGGCCTTCGTCGCCGACCTCGAACTCGCCCGGGAGGCCGGGTTCAACCTGGTGCGCAAGCACCTCAAGCTCGAGGACCCGCGGTTCCTGCACCACGCGGACAGGCTCGGCATGCTGGTGTGGGCCGAGCCGGCCAGCACCGGCGTGTTCACGCCCGCCGCCGTCTCCCGCTTCGAGGCGCAGATCGAGCCGATGGTGCGGCGCGACGGCAACCACCCGAGCGTCGTGGTCTGGGGCCTGTACAACGAGGAGTGGGGCCTGGACTGGGACGTGGCCGCGGACCCGGAGAAGCAGCAGGCGGTGCGCCACGCGTACGAGCTGCTCAAGGCGCTGGACACCACCCGGCCCGCGGTCGACGACTCCGGCTGGTCGCATGTCGCCACCGACCTCGTAGACTGGCACATCTACGACGAGACGCCGCGAGGCTGGGCGGAGAAGGTCAGGGCCCTGCTCGAGCGCGGCGAGACGACCTTCCCGGTGGGTCTCGGCCCGGACCTCGTGGTCGACAAGCGGTTGATGGCGGAAGCCGGAGCCGGCGCCCCGGCCGACGTGCCGAACCTCAACAGCGAGTTCGGCGGCGGCGTGACCAGCGTCGAACGCGGCTGGAACCTGCGTTGGCAGACCCTTGAGCTGCGCCGCTACGACCAGCTGTCCGGCTACGTGTGGACCGAGCTGTACGACATCGAACACGAGACGGCGGGCATCTACTCCTTCGAGCGCACGCTCAAGGACACCGGCGCCAACCCGCCCGCCATGACCAACGCGGTCACCGTCGTGATCCCCGAGGTCGAGCCGCACGCACCGGGCATCGATCTGGTTGCCGGGAACGGCGGCGAGGTCGAGTTCTCGGTGCGGATCTCGCACTACGGTCCCGGGCCGGTCGAGGTCTCCCTCGTGCCGGTCTGGAGCTCGCCGCTCGCGGTGGACGCGCGGCCGGAGGCCGGTGCCGGCGACCGCAGCACGCTGAAGGTGCACCCCTTCCGCCTCAGCGCGCCGGTCCCCGTTTCCACGGCCCTGCCGGACGGAGCCAAGTCCGCGCGCCTGCACCTGCTGCTCGTCGCCGCGGGTGAGGTCATGGGCCGCACGGTCGTCGATGTAACTGCGTGACCTTGTATTGTCCTGGTTCCCTGGGTGTGGGGCCCGGCGGTCGTCTCGGTCGCCGGGCCCTGTCTTCGGCTCAGGACGCTGCGACAAACGAGCCGCGGTGGACGGTCAGCGCGCTCGCGTCGAGCGCCGCCGCAGAGTTCAGCATGCACGTGAATCCGCCCTCGAACATCGCAGCCGCCCAGGGGTACCGCGAGCTGAACGAAGGCCACAGGGTCGAGTTCGACATCACCCAGGGCCAGAAGGGCCCGCAGGCCGAGAACATCCGGCCGCTCTAGCAGCTCTGGGCGATGCCCCGCGTGACCGGCTCGGGGCATCGCGCAAGGTGAGCGGGACCACGCCCTTGGCGGCCCGGCCAGGCGATGTTAGTCGCCCTGGGTCTGGACGAAATGCACGTGGTGCATGAGGCGATCGATACCGGCTGTCGCAATGGTCTTAGGCATGATCGCGTCAAAGCCTGAAAGGTGAATATCGCCAGCCGGCGATCTCCCTCGTTACCAGGTCCATCCAACAGGCCAGATACGGCGCACCGAGGGTCCGGCACAGCAGGGCGACGGTGAATTCGGCCTTCTCCGCCTTGATGAACCTATCGACGGCGCCTGCAGGTTGTCCTGCGCGAAGAAGGCCGCGGCTTTGTCAGGATGCTGATCACCTGGTCGTGTTCGCGCACCCGCCAGCGCAGCGCCGCGAGCTCCTAGCGTTCCGCCGTGGTCAACGCACCCTCGTCGCCACCCACGGCGTCGGCCCGTGCCTGCTTGACCGAGCCGCGCAGCCTCCACCGTGTACCTGTTGCCGTACGGATTGCTCACCTGGCTCCGCTCTTCCCGGGCCTATCGACCCATTATCCAGGTCTCCAGATACACTAGGAACTCCACCTGCATCGCACACCCCGCACCGCGGCTGTTCGACCTCTCGCTCAGTCGTGTATGAGGTCGAATTCCTCCCAGGTCCCGATCGTGGTGCGGTTGGCGATCAGTGGGGACGTGCCGGTGTTGTCGGCGGTGACGATGTCGCCGTTGGCATGCGCGCGCAAACTGACGCTGCCATCGGAGTTGTTGATCAGATCGAATTCCTCCCAGGTCCCGATGGCGGTGCGGTTCGCGATCAGCGGTGAGGTGCCGGTGTTGTCGGCGGTGACGATGTCGCCGTTGGCATGCGCGCGCAAGCTGATCACCTGGGTCGCGGTGCCGGGCAGGCCGATCTGTACTTTGCCGCCCAGCGACTTGTACGCGCTGGCCTGGGTTCCGGTGACCTGGGCGAAGGGCAGCGACGTCGTGAGTGAGGAGGTCTGCTCGAGGAGGTAGGAGGTGCCGGCGGTCACCGGCACGCTCAGGGTCGCGGCGGTGGTCGGCGCGACGACGACGGCGCCGCTGGAACCGTTCACGACCTCGACCTGCTTCCCGGACCAGGGGCTGCGAACGCTCATGGTTTGGGTGGACCCGGCCTGGATCGCGACCGTGGTGATGGTGCCGCTCTCGATCTGCACGTCTACTTTCGAGCCGCCTTGGATGTAGACGGTGCCCGAGCCGTCCCAGCCCGAGGGCCATGCCGGCGCGATGCGCAGGGTGCCGTCGTAGTCCGTGGCGAACGCCTCGTCGAGCGCGGTCGCCACGGAGGAGGACTGCTCGATGTAGGGCTCGTCGCTGTTGGACGTGTTGAACGCGGCCAGGCCGTCGATGTACTTCTGGTAATTCTCGGTCTCGGTGACCAGGTCGCTCGAGACCTGGCTGCTCATGTCGAGGCGGGCGGCGTCGACCGCGTCGAAGGTCCAGTCGTTCGAGTCCGTGTTGGGCTTGTA
>NZ_DASZKT010000055.1:0-4157 GCF_035552695.1 Actinospica sp. | reverse complement strand
ACGCCCGCGCGCACCGCTTCGGACGCGTCGTCCCCGGACGCGGCTGTGGCGATCGCGGCGGCCATCGCGGCCGCGGCCCATACGCCGTCCTGCGCGTGGGTGATCTCGGCGAGCCGGGTGGCGACCTCGGCCGCTCGTTCCGGTTCACCCGCGTAACGCAGGCCGACCGGGACGGCGCGGGCCACCGCACCGTCGTCGAAGTGCGCGGGGTTGTCGCTTCCGGTCGCCGGGGGAGTGAGCCCCGCGCGGGTGTTCACGATCGAGGAACGTTCCGCGATCCCCGTCCACACCTCCTCGGGGCGGTCGACGACGTGCGTGCGCCAGCCCGCGAAGAGCGCTTCACTCGTCGGGTCGTCACCGGCTTCGAGCAGGATGAGGGCCGCGGCCGCGGCGAACTCGGTGTCGTCGGTCCCGGCCAGCTCCAGCGGCTCGGGGCGTCCGAGCGTGAACGGCAGCGGGAAGCGCAGGACGTGCTGGGTGTCGGCTTCGGCGCTGAAGTGCCACAGCCACCTGCGCGGTCCGCCCAGCCGCGCGCTGCGATGGTACAGGGCCGGCATACCTGCCGCGTCCCCGATCGCGAGTCCGACCAGCGCACCGCGCGCGCGGTCCGCGAGGGACGTGGTCGCACGTGACGTGGTCATCCGGCGTTGTCCTTCCTGAGCAGCGCGGTGTGCAGATCGCGAGCGAGTTCGGCCAGGTCGGTCCCGGCCGTCGCGCGGATGCAGTGGCCGCGTACGACGTTGATGCGCTGACGCCAGGCCTCGGGAACGGCTTCGGACCCGTGCAAAGCGCCCGCCATCGCTCCGGCCATCGCGGCGATGGTGTCGGCGTCGCGCCCGACGTTGGTGCCGCCGAGCACCGCCTGCACGTACTCGCCACGAGCGGCGGCGAACACGCCCATGGCCAGTGCGGTGGCCTCCGGGCCCACGTCGGCGAAGGGATAGTGGAAGATCGAGATCCGTTCGTAGAGCTCGTCGAGGGCGGCGGGTAGGTCCGTGTGCGACCTGCCGATCTCAACGGCCCGCCGGATGCTCCTGGCGGTCCAGGAGTCGGCGGGCGCCGCCGAGAGCCCGGCCTCGACCACGTCCTGCCAGGACTCGGTGGTCATCGCGGCGGCGACGGCGGCCGCGATGACCTGGGCGCAGTAGAGGCCATCCCTGGCGTGCGAGACCTGCGCGTCGATCGCGGCGAGCCGGGCGGCTTCGCGCGGGTCGCCGGCGCACAGGATGCCGACCGGAGCGATCCGCATGGCCGCGCCGTCGCTCCACATCTCGTGGTTGTCGGAGCCGGTCACCGGCGGCTTGAGGCCCGCGCGGAGGTTGTTGATCGCGGTCATCTCGCTGAATCCGCCGCCGAAGAACCCGCCCTCCTGCCCGACGAGCTGCTCGGTCCACGCGGCGCCGACCTGATCCGGTGTCAGTCGCTCGCCGTGCGCCAGCATGAGTCGGGCCGTGAGCACCGCGTATTCGGTGTCGTCGGTGCCGGCCGGGTCGTCGTCGACGAAGTCGGACACCCACCCGTACCGCTCGATGATCTGCGCCCGGGTGAGACCTTCGGTCGGCGCCCCGAGCGCGTCGCCCACCGCCTGGCCGATGAGAGCGCCGTAGACGCGCTCGATGGTCGGAGTCACTGGTTCCTTCGTCACGGCAACCTTCCTTGCAATACGGTTTGCGCGGCCTACTGTCGCTGATCGGCCGGGCCTCGTCAAGGGGTGTAAGCGTCCCGGGCATGTCGAGAACGCAATCCGACGGCAATATGCGATTTACCTCTTGACAACCCGGCGAGCCGGGCCTGAGGATGTCGAGCACTCGCCGCAAACCGTATTGCATGGAGGTCGCCTTGACGACGCAGGTTGGCATGACGGAGGTCGCTGCCCGGGCCGGGGTGTCCGTCACGACGGTCTCGCACGTGCTGTCCGGGCGACGGCCGGTCGCGGAGGCCACCCGTACCCGGGTGATGCGGGTGATCGAGGAGCTCGGCTACCAGCCCAATCCGCTCTCCCGGGTGCTGCGCACGCAGCAGACGATGACCGTCGCGCTGATCGTCCCGGATCTGACCAACCCGTTCTACCCGATGGTGCTGCGCGGCCTGGCCGACGTGATGGTGCCCGCCGGGTACCACGCGGTGGTCTGCAACACCGACGGGTCCCGCGAGGAGGAGCTCTCCTTCCTGCGCGAGATGACCAACCGCCGCGTCGACGGCCTGGTGATCGCCGCGTTCCAGCTGACCAGGAAGGACTTCCTGGAGTACGGCAAGAACGTGCCGATCGTCCGGCTCGGCGGCGCGCCCTTCGACCCCGACCTCGGCGACCTGGTACGCAGCGACGACGAGGGCGGCATGCTGCAGTCGGCCAGGTACCTGCTCGAGCAGGGGCGCAAGCGGTTGGCATACATCGGCGGCCCCGTCCACGTCGGGCCCAGCGATCTGCGCGAGGCCGGCTACCGGCGCGCGCTGGCCGAGGCCGGCCACGTCGTCGACGAGGACCTGGTGGTCCGCGGCGACTTCACCCGCGAGGCGGGTCGGGCGGCCGCGAAGGACCTGCTCGGGCGGACGGACCGCCCGGACGCCATCGCCTGCGCCAACGACCTGATCGCGATCGGGGTGCTCGACGCCGCCCGGGCGCTCGGCCTGGACGTCCCCGGCGAGCTCGCGGTGATCGGCTACGACGACATCGACGCCGCCTCCCTCGTCTTCCCGGCGCTGACCACGGTGGTCAACCCGGCCCGCGAGGTCGGGCGCGCCTGCGGCGAGGCCCTGCTGCGGCGGCTGACCGAGGCCGAGGACCAGCCCGCGCGCCAGCTCGTCATCTCCAACTCCCTCCTCCGGCGCGAGTCGGCCTGAGCGCAAAGAACAATCGGAGCACGCCAATGACGCACCACCACCCGCACGATCCCGTCGACCTGCTGCGCTGGGAACTGGCGCAGCGCCGGGAGAGCGGTTTCGAGCTCGGCGAACTCGTCGGCGTCGCGACGCAGGCGGTCGAGCGGAACGACGCCGAATCCGCTCGCCGGCTGCTGCCCGAACTGCACGCGACGAGCCGCGACGAGGCGTGGGCTTATGAGGAGCCTGAGAGCCTAGCCGAGATCCTCGCGACGCTGCCCGACGCACCGTCAGACGCGCCGACCGCGGCGAAGATCGGCGAATCAGAGTTGCGCGACCGACTGCTCGGCGCCTGGCTGGGCCGCTGCGTCGGCTGCAACCTCGGCAAGCCCGTCGAGAACGGCGATCACTGGACCGTCGGGCGCCTGGCCGAGTATCTGACCCTCGCCGACGCCTATCCGCTGCGCGACTACGTACCCGTGCTCGACCCGATGCCCGCAGGCTTCGAGCTGCGCGAATGGTGGCCGGAGACCACGCGCGGCCGGATCACGGAGAGCGCGCGCGACGACGACATCGACTACACGATCCTCGGCCTGCACATCCTCGAGACGTACGGGTTCGACTACACCACCGCCGACGTCGCCGCCGAGTGGCTCGACCGGTTGCCTTACACCCAGACCTACACCGCGGAGCGGGTCGCCTACCGCAATCTCGTGATCGGGTACGAGGCGTCCGAGGCAGGGCGGATCGACAACCCCTATCGGGAGTGGATCGGCGCCCAGATCCGCGCCGACATCTTCGGCTACGTCAACCCCGGCAACCCGCGCGCCGCCGCTGAGATGGCCTACCGCGACGCCGCCCTCTCGCACACCGCGAACGGCGTGTACGGCGAGATGTGGTCGGCCGCGCTGGTGGCCGCCGCGTTCACCGGTAACGCGCAGCAGGCCATCGAGGCCTCACTCACCTGCGTTCCGCCCAAGAGCAGGCTGGCCGAGGCGGTCGGAGTCGTGCTCGATCTGCACGAGAGCGGCGTCGGCTGGGAGCAGGCGCGTGCCGCGATCGAGGAACGGTACGGCCACTACTCGTGGGTGCACACCGTGAACAACGCGGCCGTCGTGGCGGCCGGACTGCTTTGGGGCGAGGGCGACTTCACCGCCACCATCGGCCTGACGGTGCAGGGCGGCTGGGACACCGACTCCAACGGCGCCACCGCCGGAAGCGTCGCCGGGATCATCTCCGGCGCGGCCGCGCTCCCCTCGCACTGGACGGCTCCGCTGCACGACACCGCGCGCAGCGCGATCCGCGGGTTCGACGGCTCCCGCATATCCGACCTCGCC
>NZ_DASZKT010000054.1:0-9936 GCF_035552695.1 Actinospica sp. | reverse complement strand
TAAACGGCGCCACAACCAATCCCAACGCAGTGCTCAGATGTCCTCGGATCAGTTGTCTCCCTTCGCATCCCAGCCCACGACGGGTGCCCGCGACATAACTCGTCGCAAGCTCATGGTCGCGGCCGGCGCGGCCGCTGCCATCCCCGCCGTGCCGCACCAGGCATCCGCTGCCGCCCTGCACGCAGCGAGCACGTCAAGCCCAGCCCAGACAGCGCCGGTGCCTCCCGGGGCGAAGGGGCCGGTTATCCCGGCATCCGGTTACCTGGTCGAGGAGATCGCCGACCGGGTCTTCTGGGTGACCGACGGCTTGTACCAGAGCATTTTCCTGATTACGTCGGACGGAGTCGTCGTCGTGGACGCGCCGCCGACAATCGGCCACATCATCCTGCGTGCCATCTCGAGCGTGACCACGGCGCCCGTCACCCACGCCATATACAACCACCATCACGCCGACCACATCGGCGCCATGAGCCTTTTCGACGGAGCCCGCCGATACGCCCAGCGCGAGGTCACCAAGCTGCTGCGGCAGACACCGGACCGGAATCGTCCACTGCCGGACGTCTCCTTCGAGGACCGCCTGACACTGCGTGTCGGCGACGACGAGATCCAACTCGACTACCACGGCCCCATCGCGGACGGACTTCAGTAGGCGTCCCATCCTGCCGAGAACGCCACTTGAGCGTTTGCTCAAACCGTGCCATCCTCTGTTTGAGCGAACGCTCAAAATGGGGCGGGAGGGCGGACTATGGCGACGCCGTTGTACGTCGAGGCACGGATACGCGCCGACATCGAAGAATTGTGGGCGGCGACGCAGGATCCTGCGCGGCATCAGCGTTGGGACCTGCGGTTCACACAAATCGAATATCTGGACTCCGCGGACGGCGGGCACGGTGCGGACGGCGGAGACCGCGGGCCGCAGCGGTTCCGGTACGGCGTGCGCGTGCTCGGCTTCATGCTCTCCGGCACCGGAGTGTGCGCGGGGGAACGGCGCCGATCGGACGGGAGCAGGACCTCGGCGCTGCGCTTCGCCTCGCCTCATCCGCTCTCGCTGCTGGCGGAGGGCAGCGGCTACTGGCGCTACGTGCCCACGGACGACGGCATCAGGTTCCTGACCGGATACGACTACCGGCCGCGCTGGGGCCGGTTCGGCAGGCTGGCCGACCGGGTGCTGTTCAGGCCGCTGATGGGCTGGGCGACGGCGTGGTCCTTCGACCGTTTGCGGCTGTGGCTCGAGCGGGGCACGACGCCCGAACGCTCGCTGCTCTACGCCTTGGCCAACGTCGCGATCCGCGCCGCGGCCGTCAGCGCCGCCGCGATGCTCACCCCGTCTGCCACAGCGCTGTCCCCCGTCACCCTGTCCCCCGTCACGCTGCTCGTCGCCGCGGCAATGGTGCTGCTGCCTCCGCCGGCCGCGACGCCTGCCGCACGGCGTTGTCTGCGCCGCCGTCCCGCACATGCCACCGCACCCGGGCTGCTCGAGCGATTGGTACCCCTGACATGACTTCGATCTTCCAACGCGCGATGGGCGACGAGTTCGACCGCCTGCACCCCGCGCTGCAACGCCGTTTCTCGGTCGGGCTGAGCAGCGGCACGGCCTGCGTGGGACGCGGGGTGATGGACCGCGTCTGGCATCGGGCAGGCGGCTGGGTACGGCCGTTCCTCGCGCTCGGCGCGACGCGGCACATCCTGCTGCCGCGCTCCGGCCGCGACGTGCCGTTCGTGATCGAGAACTTCCCGTATGAGGACTCGTTCGGCCGGGAGACCGTGACCTTCGCGCGTACCTTCACCTTCCCGCGCGCCCGACCCGCCCGCTTCGATGCCACGATGATCTACAGTCCCGAACGCGGCTGCATCGTCGACTACCTGGGCACGCATCAGCACCTTGCGACAGACCTGGAGCTGACCGCCGACCAGGAAGGAGCCCTCGTCATCCGCTCGACCGCGCACCGGTTCCGGGAAGGCCCGGTCGACGTCAACGTCCCCGACATCTTCGCCGCGGATGCGCGCGTGCGCGAGTCCTACGATCAGGACATGGACCACTTCCGCATCGAAGTCGAAGTCGTCAACCGGCGCTTCGGCCCGTTGTTCGGCTACGAGGGATCGTTCACCGCCGAGTACCTCGACGTCGCCGAACACGGCGTGCCGTCGCGTCTGCGCCCGGTGCGCGAACAGGCGCGGGCATGACCGACACGAAGACGAAGCTGCTCAACGGAACCCTGCAGGCCCTGACCGAGCACGGCATCGCCGGCACCTCGGCCCGCACCATCGCCACCGCGGCCGGAGTGAATCAGGCCCTGGTCTTCTACCACTTCGGCAGCGTCGACGAACTGCTCGCCGCGGCATGCAGGCACGGCGCCGAACAACGCGTGGCCCAATACCGCGCGCGCCTGGCCCAGGTCGAGGATCTGAGCGAGCTGCTCGGCCTGGCCCGGGAACTCCACGCCGAGGAGAAGGAAGCCGGCCACCTCAACGTCCTCGGCCAGCTCCTCGCCGGCGCACAGACCCAGCCCCGGCTCGCCCCGGCCACTGCCGCGGGAATGTCCCTGTGGACCGAGGAGGTCGAGCACGTCCTCGCGCGCCTCCTCGCCGACTCGCCGATCGCCGAGTTCATCGACGCTCCCGGCCTGGCCAAGGCCATCGCCGCGGGCTTCGTCGGACTCGAACTCTACGAAGGCGTGGACCCGGAGGGCTCCGAACACGCCTTCGCGGCCCTCGGACAACTCGCCGACCTCGCCGGAGTCCTCGACGAGCTCGGCCCCGTTCTGCAGCGTGCGGTCCGGACGCACCTGCGGCGGAACCGAAAGCGCGCGATCTCCAAGCAGACGCCTCTCAGGTCAAGTTAGGTCCAGCTCTTAGATCAAGCTCTCAGCTCAGGGTCCGCGCGCGCTGCGCGACGCCCGGCGCGCCGTACGGATAGTCGGACACGATCGACGCACTGGCCTGCGTGAGCAGGGCCGTCTCCTTCTCCGACAGGTGCAGCCCGGCCGCGCCGAGGTTGTCGTCGAGCTGCTCGACGGTGCGTGCGCCGAGGATCACGGCACTGACCATGGGCCGGTCCGCGACCCAGGCCAGCGCGACCTGCGACATGGACACGCCGCGGGCCTCGGCGACCTGCCGTACGGCGTCGATGACCTGCCACGTGCGCTCCTGCGCGTTGCGCGGGACGTATGCCTCCATGCCGCGCTGCGGGTCCTCGCCGAGCCGGGTCGCGCCGGTCGGCGGCTGATCGCGCACGTACTTGCCGGTCAGCCAACCGCCCGCGAGCGGCGACCACGGCAGGATGCCGATGTTCTCGTCGCGGCACACGTCGGCCAGTTCGAATTCGAGGTCACGTACCAGCAGGTTGTACTGGGGCTGCAAGGTCACGATCGGCGGACGCCCGCCGTGCCGCGCGAGCAGCACCGCCTTCTGCAACTGCCAGCCGAGGAAGTTGCTGACTCCGAAGTAGCGGATCTTGCCCGCGCGCACGGCGTCGTCGAAGAACGCCAGCGTCTCCTCGATCGGGGTCAGCGGATCCCATGCGTGCGCCTGGTACAGATCGACGGTCTCGACGCCGAGCCGCTGAAGGCTCGCGTCCAAGGCCCGGGACAGGTGCGTGCGGGTCAGCCCGGCGTCATTGGGCCCGTCTCCCATCGGGAAGCGGCCCTTCGTCGCGATGACGAGCTGATCCCGTACTCCGCGCCGATTCGCCAGCCAGCGCCCGATGATCTCCTCGGACACGCCCCGCGAGTAGACGTCCGCGGTGTCGATGAAGTTGCCCCCGCGCTCGACGAACAGGTCGAGCTGGGCATGGGAGACCTCCTCGCTGCTCTCGCTGCCGAACGTCATGGTGCCCAGGCACTGCGCGGACACCACGGTTCCGGTGCCACCCAACATGCGGTATTCCATTGGCCTGCCTCTCTCGGCGACGATCCCCTCGTAGTCTCGCCGACCGGGATTGGTCCGTCCAACAGAAGATACTGATCCGACTCATCGATGAGGACGATGAATGCGGCGGGCAGGCGAACGTGCCGGATCCGGGACGATCACGCGTTCAGGCCACTCGACGTGACGTCTTGCCGCCGGACGCGGCAGGATGGCAGAAGCAGGCAGCGGCGTTCAACCCACGGTGCGTAGAGGTGTCACGATGCCCAAGGCAGTGCGTTTCACGGAGTACGGCGGAATCGACGTTCTCCAGGTGGTCGAGGTCGAACGACCGTCGCCCGGCCCGGGTCGGGTGCTCGTCAGGATGGTGGCCGCCGGGATCAATCCCGGTGAGGCGGCGATCCGGCGGGGTCTGATGCACGACAGGTTTCCGGCGACGTTCCCCTCCGGCGAGGGGAGCGACCTGGCCGGAATCGTCGAGGAGCTCGGCGAGGGCGTCACCGGCTTCTCGGTCGGAAACGAGGTGATCGGCTTCAGCGACGAAAGGGCCAGCCACGCCGAGTACGTGCTCGTCGAAGCCGGCAACCTCACTCCCCGACCCGCCGCGGTCCCTTGGGAGCAGGCCGGAGCGTTGTTCGTCGCCGGGACCACGGCCTACGCAGCGGTACGCGCCGTCGGGCTCACGCGTGGGCAGAGCGTGGTCGTCTCCGGCGCCGCGGGCGGGGTGGGCTCGATCGCCGTGCAGCTCGCGGTCGACAGCGGCGCCTCGGTCATCGCCTTGGCGAGCGCTGCGAACCACGAATGGCTCGCGGCACACGGCGCCGTTCCGGTCGCGTACGGCGAAGGCGTCGCCGATCGAATCCGTGCCGCGGCAGGCGGGACCCCGGACGCCTTCATCGACACGTTCGGCGACGGATACGTCGAGTTGGCGGTATCCCTCGGTGTGCCCGGCGATCGGATCGACACGATCATCGACTTCGCCGCGGCGGCGAAACACGGCACGAAGACGGAAGGCAACAGCGCCGCGGCGAACGCCGACGTGCTGCGGGAACTCGCCGCGCTGATCGCCGACGGGAAGCTGGAGATCCCCATCGCGGGCAGCTACCGTCTGGACGACGTCCGCGAGGCGTTCCGCGAGCTGGAACAGCGCCACACCAGGGGCAAGATCGTCCTCGTCCCCTGACATCCCCGGCTAGGGCGAACGGAAGAGCTTCGCCAAGGGCCGCAGCATCGCGACGATCTGGCGGGACGGACTGATCGTCGGGCCTCCGACCAGCTCCCAGGCCCGCGAGATCCCGACGATGAAGCTGACCATGACGAGCACGGCGAACGTGGTCTGCAGGGACTCATCGACGCCGTGGGACACCAGCCGCAGGCCCGCGACGAACTGTGCGACGAAGACCACGGCGAGCACGAACAAGAACAGCAGATGCGGCAGGTCCGCCCAACGCACCCCATTGTCGAGCACGAGCGCGAGGCCGGAGGCCAATACGAAGACGAATCCGACCACCGCGATCGACAGCGCCCACCAGCCCTCCTCGTCCCCCGAGATCAGCGCCGTCAACGACACGGTCAGGGCATTGAGGAGCGCGATGAACGCGGCGGCACCGCGCACCCGGTGTACCTGCGTCTCCTCCTCCTCGGCCAGCCGCTCCCTGGAAACGGACAGCGCGACGAACACCAGGCCGATCAACGTACCGGCGACCCCGGCGGCGGCCCCGAAGAAACCTTGCAACTGCACGATTCCCGCTCCGTTCCCATCGCCGAACGCTCGACGGAGGATGCGAGGTCACGGCGGCGCGGCGATCGTACCACCGGGCTGACCCATGCCACCGGTGGCCGGGAGGGCGCTTCAGTGACATCCTGAAAAAAGTGATGAATCTAACGAAATGGGTGATTCTCATGGCCGAACACGCGCACGCAGCGCTTGTCCGCAGGGGTTACGACGCCTTCTCGAGCGGGGACATGGAGACCTTGTCCGGGCTGATGACCGGGGACTGCACGCACCACGTGCCCGGCAACAGCAGTCTCTCGGGCGACTACAAGGGCCTGAACGCGGTCCTGGAGTACTACCGGCAACTCGGCAGCGAGACCGCGGGAACCATGCGCGTCGACGTGCAGCATCTCTTCACCGACGGCCGTGGCCACGTGATGTCCGTGCACCGGGTCACCGCGGAGCGAAAGGGTCGGCACCTGGACGCGATGGGCGGCATCATGTTCCGGATCGTGGGCGAGAAGATCACCGACCTCGACGAGTGCGTCGAGGACCTGGACATCGTGGATCAGTTCTGGAACTGATCAAGAGCCGGCTTCATTTGGAGCCGTCGGGTTCTCTCGTGCGGAGGAATTCGCGGAGCGAGCGGGCGTCGGGGGCGGTGGCCGGTCCGCGGACGGTGGTCGCGAGCGCGGCGGCCGCGTTCGCGTGGCGGGCGGCTGTCAGCGGGTCGAGGCCGTGTATCAGGGCCGCGATGAACGTGCCGGTGTGCGCGTCGCCCGCTCCGTTGAGGTCGACGGCGGCGACGGCGTATCCGGGCAGCACGTGCAGCGCGCCGTCCTGGATCAGAAGACAGCCGTCGGCACCGGTACGGACCAGGGCGGATCCCCGCACGACCCGCCTCGCCAGGGCGCGCGCGGCGTCGTCGGGGTCGTTCAGGCCCGTCAGCATCGTGGCCTCACGCCGGTTGCAGCTCCACCAGTCGGCCCGCGCGAGCATGAGCTCCAGCGTCGGCGTTGGGATCTGGTCGGCGAGCGGACCGGGATCGACGACGACGGTGGCGGCCGCGTCGATCCCGGGCAGCCATGCGCTGAGCGCGGCGCGGTTCGCCGGGTACATCAGGCTGTAGCCGGAGATGTAGACGACGTCGTCCGGGGCCGGCGCGAGTGCGTCGAGATCATCCGGGCCGAGCGCGGCCTCGGCTCCCGGACTGGTGACGAAGGTCCGCTCGCCTTCCGCATCGATCAGGCTGATCACGAAGCCGGTGTCCAGGTCGGCACACGGCTGCAGCAGGATCTTGATACCTTCCGCGCGCAGGGCGGCCCGGGCCTGGTCGGCGAAGGGGCCGGTGCCGTGCGCACCGGCGTACGCGACTTCGATGCCCTGGCGCGCGGCGGCGGCCATCACGTTGAAGCCGCCGCCCGCCGTGGTCGACGTGCCCGTGGCGAGCACGTCGCCGCCGCGTTCGGGGAGGCCGGGGACCTCGAGGACGACGTCGACGACCGCGTTGCCGGTGTGCAGAAGACGGCCGCTCGCACGCTCGCTCATGGCGTTTTCCGCAGCACGAGCAGCTCGTCGGCGAGGGTGTCGAGGTCGAGGCGGTTCACGTGGGCCACGGTCGCACGGGCATCGGCGGGGAACGCGTCCACCCCGTGACAGGCTCCTGCGATGGCGCCGGTGATGGCCGCGATGGTGTCGCAGTCCCCGCCGACGGAGGCGGCGAGCAGCGTCGCGTGCCACGGGTCGTCCTGGCGGGTGGACAGCAGCGCGAAGGCGGCGGGTACGGACTCCTGCGTGGCCAGGCTCGTGCCGACCAGGAGACCGACGCGGTCGCAGGCCTGATCCTCGGACGCACCGCGAACCAGCTCGGTCGCCCAGAGGATGCGTTCGGCCACGTCCGCGGCGGCCACCCAGAAGCCGCGGCGAACGGCCACGCGCGCCGCCGCGACCGCGAACTCCACGGCCTCGGGGACGGTCGCGCCGTCGATACCCGCGCTCACCGCGGCCGCCACCGCCGCCGCGCCGGCGAGCGCGACCCCGGTGTTGTGTGTCAGCTCGCTGGCTTCGACGACTCGGTCCACCAGGGTGTCGAGATCCACGGAGGGCACGGCGACGCCGACCGGGGCGATGCGCATCGCGGCGCCGTTCGTGGTGCCCTGCCGGCCGACCTCGTCGAGCGGCGCACCCGCGAGGACCCGCTCGACGGCCGCCTTGGTGGACGGGCCGAGCAGGTCGAGCGAGCCTCGGGCGCGCATGTCCTGTTCCCAGGCCGCGAGTCGTCGCGCGAGTTCGGCCGCGTCGATCCTGCCCGCTCCGTCGACGAGCAGCCGGGCCAGCAGGAGGGCCTGCTCGGTGTCGTCGGTGACCGATCCGGCCGGCATTCCCGCGGCCAGCGGGTGGTCGGCGGGAGCGGAATGGAAGCCGGTGAGCACTCGGCCGTAGCGAGCGACGATCTGCTCGCGCGGCAGCATCTGGGTCGGCATGCCGAGGGCATCGCCGAGGGCGAGGCCGTAGAGGGCCCCGGAAGCGCGGCCGTGCAGTTCTTCGGTTCTCATGGGGACTTTCAGGGTTCGATCGTGCGTATCCGAGTGCGTATCCGAGTCGGCGGCGGTCAACTGAATTCGACGGAGAGCTGGAAATGCTCGGGGTCGAGGAGGCTCACGACGTGCTCGACGAAGCTCTCGTCGGCCGCCCGGCTGGTGCGGCTGGTCTCCAGGAACCAGTCACCGGGCTCGCGGCGCAGGACGCGGGCCTCTTCGGCGTCGATCCGCCGTCCGCGCAGGCGCTGCTCGCCGTGGTGCGGCTCGAGTCCGGCATCACGCATGATCGCGGTCAGCGAGAGCTCGGCCGGGCCGCGGTTCGTCAGCCCTCGAATGACGGGCAGCGATGGCAGCCGGCTGCGCTCGTACGAGACGATCGTGCCGCTCGCGGCCAGCTCGCGGGTCCGCTCGACGAGTATGAAGCGCGTGGTCTCGATCCCGAGGCTCCGGGCCAGGTCCTCGTCGTGCACCTCGCGCACGAAGAGGGTGCGCACGACGGTCTCGACGCCCTGGTCGGCCAGGGCGCGCGCCCAGCCGAGCGGGTTGTTCAGGCGGCGGCCGTCGAAGAGCACGAACGAGCCCTTCCCGGTGCGGGTGGCGATCAGACCGGCGTCGCTGAGCTCGGCCAGCGCCGCGCGCATCGTGGTGCGGCTGACGCCGAACTCCCGGGCCAGGGCGTGCTCGCCGGGCAGCCGCTCCCCCGGCGGTCGTATCCCGTCGCGGATCTCCTTGGCCAGTGCCTCACTGATCGTCTGGTGCTTGAGTCTGATCTCGGTCATCCCGAATCGCCTGCCAGCGGTCGATCCGCATCGAGTACGTCGATCAGCGGCGCGTACAACTTCATCACTTCGAGTGCTCGACGATGTGTGGAGTCATCCACGCCCGCACACGCGTCGGCCACCACGGTCACCTGAACGCCCGCGTCCGCGGCGGCCAACGCGGTCGAGAGCACGCAACAGTCCGTGCTGACCCCGGCCAACACCAGTCGTCCGCCGGGGCCGACGCGCTCGGCCAGCTCGGGTGTCCACTTGCCGAAGGTCGTCGCGTCGAGCGTGTACGCGTCGATGTCGGCGAACCCGTCTGTCAGCTCCCAGATACGCGAATCCGGGGGCTGGAGGGCGAACGGCCACTGCTCGTAGTACTGGCGCCACGCACCCACCGGCTCATCCGGGGCGATGAACCTCGTGAACACGACTCGGTCTCCGAACAGTGGCAGAAGCCTGCGAATCCCGGCGACCGCCCGCGGGTAGCGCGGAACGAACCACGGGCTGTCCGACTCAGCGAACACGCGCTGCATGTCGATGACCGCGAGGACGCCGTCTGACTGCTGATTCACGCCTGGACGACCTCCTCGCCTGGGATCAGTGCACTGCTCACGGGCTGTCCTTCCTGCTCGCGGATCCGGTCGCGGGACAGGGCCAGTGTGACCACAAAACCGAGTGCGAGCGCGGCGAGCACGCCGAGGTTGGCGAACGCCCAGGAACCTGACTTGCCGCCGAGCCCGAACGCGGAGAGCAGGTAGCCCTGCCAGTTGAGCCAACCCGCGGAGGAGTTGGTCACCAGGCCCCAGCCGAGCACGGTGCCGATGACGGTGGTCGCGATCGGCAGGATCCGGATATCGCCGTAGCGGCCTCGGGTGCTGAACAGATCATGCTCGTCGTATCCGCGACGACGCAGCGCGAGGTCGGCGAGGATGACGCCGCACCAGGCGGAGATCGGCACGCCGAGGGTCGTCAAAAAGCCCTCGAACTGTCCGATGAAGCTGGTGCTGAAGAACACGATGTAGATCGCGCCCGCGGTCATCAGCACGCCGTCGAT
>NZ_DASZKT010000053.1:0-39033 GCF_035552695.1 Actinospica sp. | reverse complement strand
GGTGGCCTGCGAGTCCAGCTTGAGCACGTACTGGTGGTCGTGCCGGTGCGCTATCAGCAGCAGGGTCACGGTGATCGGCGCCGAGAAGATCGCGGCGATGCCGATGTCGATGATGCGGCCCAGGAAGCGCGAGCCGGGTGTGGCCAGCTCGACGACGGTGGTCTCGCCGCCGGGCTCCTCCTCGTCCTGCCCGACCGCCGAGCCGAAGTCGGGGGAGCCGGGCAGGCCCGCGAAGGGATTGTTGATGTTGCCGGGCAGCCGGTACGTGCCGGTGCGCTGGCTCGGTGCGAAGGCCGAGGGCACGATCATCGTGGCGACCGACTCGGGGACCTGCTGCGCCGCCGGCTGCGGCTGCGGCTGCACGGCGGGAACCGGCACGGGCCGCTGCGCGTACTGCTGAGGCTGCGGCTGTACCGCTTGCCGTACCGGCTGCGGCTGTACGGGCTGCGGCTGTACCGGCTGCGGCTGTGGCGGCGGCGGCTGTGGCGGCTGCGGCTGTACCGGCTGCGGCGGCGCTTGCCGCGGAGGCTGCGCGGGTGCGGACGGCGCCGCCGTCGCGGGCCACTGCACGGCCGGCTGCTGCTGCGGCTGCGGTGGCGCCTGCTGCTGCCGGGCGGGCTCGGCGTGCTGCTGCGCAGAATCGGCGTACTGCTGCGGCAGTTTGTCGCCGGTGCGCGAGTGCCGTCCCTGCTGCGGCGACTGCTGCGGCACCTGTGCGGGCGCGGGCGACGGCCCGGCCGTGGTCGCAGGGCTCTGCGCGTATCCCCGTGCCCCGCTCTGCGACCGGCCCGCGGACCGCCCCGGCGGATCCGGCTGCCCGGCCTGCGACGTGGCCGCGGGCTCCGGCTGCCAGGTGCCCGACGAAGACCGCCCCGCGGCCGCGTCCGTCCGCGAACTGCCCGGCTGCTGGCCCGCGACCTGCTGCGCCGCGTCCTGCGCCGCTTCCTCCGGCGCGGGCCTGCTGGTGCCCGCGACCCACTCGGCGCCGTCCCAGTACCGGATGTACCCCGGGATCGACGGGTCGGCGTAATACCCCGCGGGCGGATTTCCGGTGCTCAAGGTTCCCCTCCCCCGACATGCGAATTCCAGTCCAGGGGAGAGATTAGCCGAGTTCAGAGATTCCCGCGACGCTCCTGCTCCCGTTCGATGGCCTCGAACAGGGCCTTGAAGTTGCCCTTCCCGAAGCCGAGCGAGCCGTGCCGCTCGATCAGCTCGAAGAACACCGTCGGCCGGTCCTGCACCGGCTTGGTGAAGATCTGCAGCAGATAGCCGTCCTCGTCCCGGTCGACCAGGATCTTGCGACGCTGCAGCTCCTCGACCGGCGCCCGCACCTCGCCGATCCGGGCCCGCAGCTCGGGGTCCTCGTAGTACGAGTCGGGGGTCTCCAGGAACTCGACGCCGGCGGCGCGCATCGCGTCCACCGTGCGGATGATGTCGTTGGTGGCCAGGGCGATGTGCTGCACGCCGGGGCCGCCGTAGAACTCCAAGTACTCGTCGATCTGCGACTTGCGGCGGCTGACGGCCGGCTCGTTCAGCGGGAACTTGACCTTGCGGGTGCCGTCCGCGACCACCTTGGACATCAGCGCCGAGTACTCGGTGGCGATGTCGTCGCCGACGAACTCGGCCATGTTCGTGAAGTGCATGACGTGCCGGTAGAACTCGACCCACTCGTCCATCTTGCCGAGCTCCACGTTGCCCACGCAGTGGTCGACGGCCTGGAAGTAGCGCTTGTCCGGCGCGGGGACGATCGGCTCGCGCGCGACGTAGCCGGGCAGATAAGGGCCCTCATAGCGGGAGCGGTCGATGAGGCTGTGCCGGGTCTCGCCGTAGGTCGCGATGGCGGCGCGCACGACGGTGCCGTGCTCGTCGGTCAGCTCGTGCGGCTCCTCGAGGCCCTTGGCGCCGTGCTCGACCGCGTACCGGTACGCGGCGGGCACGTCCGGAACCTGGATCGCGAGGTCGGTCACGCCGTCCCCGTGCGCGGTGATGTGCGCGCCGAGCTCGGTGCCCGTCCGCACCGGGCCGTTGAGGACGAATCGGGCGGAGCCGGAGGTCAGCACGTAGGAGGCGTGGTCGCGGCTGCCGGTCTCCGGGCCCGCGTAGCCGACCAGGCGCATGCCGAAGGCGGTGGCGTAGTAGTGCGCGGCCTGCTTCGCGTTGCCCACGGCGAAGACGATCGCGTCCATGCCCTTGACCGGGAACGGGTCGGCGGCGGCGGGAGTGGCGGGGGACTCGTGCTCGTGCATCAGGTCGGTCATGCTCGTGATCCTGCTGCCGCTTCGCACAGTGGTCAATAGTTTGCGATTCTGCTATACAGAATGACTAGTACTTTGGGAAGTTCGGTCGACAACTTGTACAGAATGCGAGCGTGGCAGCATGGCGGTGGACGAGCTGGACGCCCGGCTGATCCGGCTGCTGAACGAGGAGCCGCGGGTCGGGATGATGGAGGCCTCGCGCCGCCTCGGCGTGGCGCGCGGGACCGTGCAGGCGCGGTTGGACCGGCTGCAGGCGGACGGCGTCGTGTGCGGCTTCGGGCCGCAGCTGGACCCGGTCGCGCTCGGCTATCCGGTGACGGCGTTCGCGACGCTGGAGATCCGGCAGGGCAGCGGCCGGGACGTGCGCGCGCATCTCGCGACCGTGCCGGAACTGCTCGAGATGCACACCGTGACCGGCACCGGGGACATGCTCTGCCGGATCGTCGCGCGCTCCAACCTGGACCTGCAGCATGTGATCGACCGGCTCATCGACTTCGACGGCATCGTGCGCACCTCGACGATGATCGCGCTGGAGAATCCGATCCCGCTGCGGGTGGTGCAGTTGGCCGAGGCCGCTGCGGTTTATCGATCCGACATGTAACCTCGGCGCGGTGAGCGAGCAGGCGGCGATATCGACGGCGCGGCGGCCGACGCGGCGTTGGTCGCGCGCGGTGGTCGGCGTGACGGTGCTGGTCACGCTGATCCTGGTGGCGATCCAGATGAGCGCGTCGTTCCTGTACAACGCGCCGGGCAACGTGATCTCGAAGAAGTACGCCGCGCAGGTCTCCTGGTGGATGACGCCGCTGCAGATGCAGAACTGGCAGCTGTTCGCGCCGAACCCGATCTCGGAGAATCTGGAGATCGACGCGCGCGCCAGCGTCGGTCCGTCCGCCGCCGTCTCGCCGTGGGTCGACCTCTCGGCGATCGACGCGGCGGCGACCGACGGCAATCCGGTGCCGAGCCACCTGACCATGAACGCGACGCGTAACGCGTGGCTGAAGTTCGTCGAGACGCACACGTCGACCGGAATCCCCAATGCCGGTTCGCCGCTGGCCGCGACCGCGCAGGCGTACCTGCAGAACCTCGTCCTCGGCTACCTGCGGCCGCGTGAGTCGGGCACGATCGACTCGGTCCAGGTGCGCTTCATCATCACGCTGCTGCCGGGGGATGGCCGCACGGCCGCGCAGACCGCCCCGCAGGCGCAGACGCTGCCGTGGTGGCTGGTGGCCCGGTGAAAACGATGACATCGCTGTTCAGCCGCTGCTACGCCCACGTCACCGAGTCGACCGTGGCCGCTCGCGGAACCGCCGCTCTGCGCATCGGCTACGGCACGCTCTGGACGCTGTTCCTGCTCTTCGAGTTCAACGAACGGCTCACCGCCTGGGGCCCGAACTCGCCGTGGTCGCCGACGATGGAGCGCACGTACGAGGCGCAGATCCCGATGTTCGGCTGGATCCGCGCGTGGATCACAGCCGTGGCCGGGCTCGGCAGCGGCGGCTTCGAGGCCTTCTACGCACTCGCGATCGTGGCCGGCGTGCTGTTCACCCTCGGCTGGCGCACGCGGATCAGTTCCCTGCTGTTCTGCTTCGTCGTCGTGGCGCTGGAGAATCGCAGCCCGCTGATCACGGACGGCGGCGACAACGTCCTCGTCATCATGTCGATCTTCCTCTGCTTCACGCGCTGCGGACGGCACTGGTCGCTGGACGCGCGGCGGCTGCGGTCCCGCCCGGAGCCCGTCGAGGCGTCCGACAGCCCGCCCGACTGGCGGCTCGAGCTCGGCGCGGTCCGCGAGCAGGTCGCGAACGTGCTGCACAACGGCGCGGTGCTGGTGATCGCCTTCCAGGTCTGCGTGATCTACGCGACGGCGGGCCTGTACAAGGTGCAGGGCTCGATGTGGCAGGACGGCACCGCGATGAGCTTCGTGCTGCGGCTGCACTGGTTCCAGCCCTGGCCGGGCCTGGACTCCTGGCTGCTCGGGCACTCCGTGCTGCTCGCCGTCGCGGGCTTCGTGACGGTGTTCGTGCAGATCGGCTTCCCGTTCGCGGTCTTCTCGCCCAAGCTCAAGTACCCGTCGCTGGTCATCCTGGCCGGCATGCACCTGAGCATCGCCGTGCTGCTCGGGCTGCCCTTCTTCTCGCTGCTCATGCTGGTCGGCGACGCGGTGTTCCTGTCCGACCGGGTGTGGCAGGCGGTTGAGAGGCGGGTCGCCGGCCCCGCGTACGCTGGAGACATGACCACGGGCACGACGGCGATCGCGAAGCCGACCTTGGTGTTCGACGGGGACTGCGGGTTCTGCACCTCGTCGGTGCGCTGGGCCGAGCGCTGGTGCCGTCCGGCGGTGCGCTTCGTGCCCTGGCAGGACCTCGATCTCGGGGCGCACGGGCTGACGGCGGAGGCCGTGACCTCGTCGGTGCAGTGGCTCAGTCCGCGCACGTCGGCCAAGGCGATTCCGCACGGATCCGCCGCCGTCGCGCGCACGCTGCTGCGTTCGCGCTGGCCGTTCCGCCTGGTCGGCGCGCTGATGCTGGTGCCGCCGATCTCCTGGCTGGCGCGCGGAATCTACCGGCTGATCGCGAACAACCGGTACCGGATGCCCGGCGGCACGCCCGCCTGCGCGGTGCCGGCGCCCGGCTCGGCCGCGTCCGGCTCAGCGGAGCGCGCTGGCGACCTCGGAGGCCGCGCGGATCACGCGGGGGCCGGTGCGATTGGGGTCGAGCTGCCCGAAGGAGATCACGCCGACTGAGGCCTCGACGCCCGGCACGTCGATCACCGGGGCCGCGATGCCGTACGCGCCGAACTGCAGCTCGCCGTCCGTCATCAGAAAGCCGGTGTTCTTGTTCTCCCGGTAGTTGAGGATCACCCGGCCGGCCGCGCCGCGGTCCAGCGCGTGCCGGGAGCCGACCCGATAGGCCACGTGGTAGTCGGTCCAGGTGGGTTCGACCACTGCCACGGCCAGCGCCTCGGTGCCGTCCACCACGGTCAGGTGCGCCGTCGCCCCGACCTCCTCGGCCAGCCGGCGCAGCGGGATGGTCGCCGCCTCGCGCAGCAGCGGCTGCACCTGCCGGGCCAGCGCCAGCACGCCGATGCTCAGCCGCGCCCGCCCGGAGGCGTCGCGGCGGGCCAGGCCGTGCAGCTCGAGCGTGGCGAGCAGCCGGTAGACGATCGTCCGGTTCACGTGCAGCCGCTCGGCGAGCTCCGTCACCGTCAGGCCGCCGGGGACCTCGGCGAGCTCTTCGAGCGCGCGCAGGCCGCGGTCCAGCGTCTGCGAGGTCTCCGGGTGGTGTTCGCTCCCCGCGGGGGTTGCCGTGCTAGTCGTCACGGCAGCAGTCTAAGCACGCGGTCTGTCAGGGGCTAAGTCCGAACCTGACGGAGCCCGTGTCGATCACGCCGCCTCGGCGCTGCTCACCGCTGTTTTTCCCGACCCGCTGCCCAGGCCCTGACCTTGTCGATCCTGGCCCGCAACTCGACCGCCGTGGCCTGCGCGGCGGGCGGGCCGCCGCAGCTGCGCCGCAGGTCGTTGTGGATGACGCCGTGCGGCAGGCCGGACTGGTGGTGCCACGCGCCGACCAGCGTGTGCAGCTCCTTGCGCAGGCTGAGCAGCTGCTGGTGGCTGACCACCGGCCGCTCCTGCGCCGGCAGGTTCGGCACTGCGCCGTCCGGCGCCTGCTGCCCGCGCTGCCGGGCGATCTGCCGCGTCTGGCGCTTCTGCAGCAGGGTCCGCACGTGTTCCGGTTCGAGCAGGCCGGGGATCCCGAGGTAGTCCGCCTCGTCCGCGCTGCCCGCCTCGGCCGCGAGCCCGTACTCGCCGCCGTCGAACATGACGCGGTCGAAGGTGGCCTCGGACTCCAGCGCCTCGAACTTGAACTCGCCGAGGTCGGTCTCGTTCTTCTCCGCGTTCGCGTCGGCGAGCAGGTCCTCCTCCTCGGACCACATGTCGTCGTCCCGCTTCTTGCGGTCGAGGATGTGGTCGCGCTGGAGTTCGAGCTCGTTGGCGAACTGGACCAGCATCGGCACCGAGGGCAGGAAGACGGAGGCGGTCTCACCGCGTCGCCGGGCGCGCACGAACCGGCCGACTGCCTGGGCGAAGAACAGCGGCGTGGAGATCGAGGTGGCGTAGACGCCGACGGCCAGCCGGGGCACGTCCACGCCCTCGGAGACCATCCGGACGGCGACCATCCAGCGGTCCTCGCCCTCGCTGAACTTCTCGATCTTGGACGAGGCCTTGGGGTCGTCGGAGAGCACGACCGTGGGCGACTGGCCGGTGATGTCGCGGAGCATCTTCGCGTACGCACGAGCGGCGAAGTGATCGGTCGCGATGACCAGGGCGCCCGCGTCCGACACCGCCTTGCGCACTTCGGTCAGCCGCTTGTCGGCCGCGCGCAGCACCGCCTGCATCCAGTTGCCCGCCGGATCCAGCGCCGTGCGCCAGGCCTGGCTGACCGCGTCCTGCGTCATCGGCTCGCCCAGCGAGGCGGCGATCTCGTCCCCGGCCTTGGTTCGCCAGCGCATCTGCCCGGCGTAGGACAGGAAGATGACCGGCCGCACGACGCCGTCCGCGAGCGCCGCGCCGTAGCCGTACGAGTAGTCGGCGACCGAGCGGCGGATGCCCTCCGCATCCGGGGCGTAGCCGACGAACGGGATCTGCGCGATGTCCGAGCGGAACGGCGTCCCGGTCAGCGCGAGCCGGCGGGCGGCCGGTTCGAAGGCCTCGCTGATCGCGTCACCCCACGCCAGCGCGTCGCCCGCGTGGTGGATCTCGTCGAGGATCACCAGCGTGCGCCGGTTCTCCACCCGCGAGCGATGCAGCATCGGATGCGCCGCCACGCCCGCGTACGTCACCGCGATCCCGGTGTAGTCGCGCGAAGTGCCGCCCGAGGAGCCGGAGTACGTCGGGTCGATCCCTATCCCGACCTTCTTCGCGGCCTCGGACCACTGGTGCTTCAGGTGCTCGGTCGGCGCCACGACCGTGATCTGCTGCACGATGTGACGGTCCAGCAGTTCCGTGGCGATCCGCAGCGCGAAGGTCGTCTTACCGGCCCCCGGCGTCGCCACCGCGAGAAAATCGCGCGGCTCCCGGCGCAGATACTCATCCAGCGCGGCCTGCTGCCAGGCCCGCAGCTTGCCCGCGGTCCCCCACGGCGCGCGGTCCGGGTACGCCGGAGACAGGTGTGAGGCGGCGTTGGTGCTCAACGTGACGTCGTCCCCTCAAGTGTCGCTGATGTCGCTCGGCCGCCGTGGCGGCGTTGCTCGGTCGGCGCGGTCTCCCACCGTACCGGGCGCCGCCGACAGAACGGGAAACGTTCCGTGGACTCAGGCCCGTCGAACCCGCGGCGCGAGTAGCCAGGCGACTCCGGCGATGGCGATGTAGAGGGCGTAGAGCAGCACGTATACGCTGCCGGAGGCGGGGCCGGTCGTGCTCAGGGCGTGGTAGATGCTGCCGCCGAGGGCGATGGCCAGGGTGCTGGTGATGCCGTCGGCGACCTGGAGCGAGGCCGAGTTCGTGCCCTGCTCCTCGGGCTCGGACAGCTCGAGCGTCAGCAGGCTGACGGTGGGGAAGGCCATGCCGGCGCCGAGGGCGGCGAAGCCCATGGCGGCGGCGACGGTCCACAGCGGGGTGGCGGTGCTGACGGCCACGATGTCGCCGAACAGGGACAGGCCGCAGATCGCGACGCCGGTGCGGACGCGGGCGGGCTTGGACAGGCGGGTGGCCAGAAACGGGCGGCTGATGGCCCAGGACGCCAGCGCCCAGCCGACCGTGGCGGTGACCAGGGACAGGCCCGCGAGGGTTACGCTCATGCCGCGGTGCTGTTCGAGCATCAGCGGCAGGAAGGCCTCGATGCCGAAGTACGAGCCCGCCATCAGTCCGCGCATCAGGATGACGGTCGGCAGGCCGCGGCGGGCGCGCAGCGTGCCGGGCGGGAGAAGTCGGGGCACGCTCGGGATCAGCAGCACGAGCGCGAGCGGGGCGAGGAGCAGGCCGACGAGGTTGATCTCCTGGCTGCCGAGCTGCAGCACTCCGGCGCCGAGCGCGGTCAGTCCGGCTGCGACGCGTATCCGGCGCAGTCGCGCGATCTCCGCCTGAGACCGCTCGGCCTGCTCGACGCGCGGCAGGTTGCGCAGCGGCTTGGCGAGCAGGCCGAGCGGGACCACGATGAACACGGCCGTGCCGAGGAAGATCCAGCGCCAGCTCAGGTCCTCGGTGAGCACTCCCGCGATCACCGGCCCGACCGCGCCGGGCAGCACCCAGCAGGCCGCCATCGCCGAGAAGGCCTTGCTCCGCAAGTGTTCCGGGTACGCCCGGCCGACCAGCACGTACAGCGCCACGATGACCAATCCGCCGCCGAAGCCCTGGATCGCGCGGCCCAGCACGAACTGGGCCATCGTCGTGGCCGTCCCCGAGGTGACCAGCCCGACCCCGAACAGCGCGATACCGCCGAGACACGGCAGCCGCGGCCCGCTCCGGTCGGACCGCTGCCCGCTCAGCACCATGCCGAGCAGACTGGTCGTCAGATACGCCGAGAAGGCCAGCGAGTAGTACGGCAGCCCGCTCAGCTTCGCCACCGCGACCGGCATCGCCGCCCCGACCGCCATCGCCTCGAACGCGGTGAGCAGGATCGAGGAGACGAATCCGATGGTGACGGCCAGATACCGCGGGCTGAGGATGCTCTCCGGCTTCGACGCGCGTACGGGAGCCGGAGCGGAGAGCGTGGTCACCTCAAGAGCGTACGTGATAGGCCAAGTGGAGGTCCACCTGTTACAGCGAGGCCTTCGGGGGGCTTGACCCCGGAGCCCTGGGTTTCGCTCACCCACCCTCCCACCCGTTGCGTTCACTGGTCGGCCGCGAGTTCGAAAGTCAAGTTCAAAAGCTGCCACTCGTGCGTCTCGACTCGAAGACCTGACGGCCTGAGGGCCGTCACGGCAGTGGGATACCTGGCCAGGGGGAGGCCTGAACCCCGCTCGCATTGAGGGGTCAGAGGTTCGAATCCCCTCAGGCCCAGCGGCGCCGTTGATTTTGGAAACCCACGCCTGCCCACCGAACGCAACGGGTGGGACGGCGGGCAAGCGAAACCTGGGGATCCGCGAAGCGGAGCACCGACGCACGACGACGACCCGACCTGGCGGGGTCCTCGCCTAGCTGCTCACGCCCCACGGCCGCAGCGGCAGGCGGGTCGGGTGGGCCTCCAGGGCGTCCCGGGTCGCGCAGGCCAGGGCGGCGGCGCAGGCGGCGTAGGAGGCGCGGCGGACCGGGAGGTAGCCGAGCGGGAGGGGGGCGGCGAAGCCGCGGCGGCGCAGCATGGTCGAATCGAGCTCGCCGATGGAGGACTCCAGGAACGGCAGCAGCTCGAGCTCGGGCTGCTCCAGCATCGTCGGGAACTGGCCGGGGCCGAGCGCGCCGAAGCCGCCCAGTTCGGCGCCGGCCAGGTCGATCTCCTCGGCCTGCGCGTTGAAGACGAAGTCCACCGCCGTGAGCACGCCCGAGCCGACCGCCGCCTCGGCCCGCTCCGGCAGCAGCACCCGGCCCGCGTCGTGGGCCGCGGTGACCCGCACCGGGCGCAGGGTGTGCAGCTCGGTGTCGGCGTCGACGACGGCTCGATAGGCGGCGACGGCCACGTGCGCGGTGCCGGGTTCGGGCACGAACACGCCGGGGGACGGGGCTCCCGAGCCGTGCACGCGGAACTCGCCGTTCGCGACGTACACCGCGGCGCCGCGCAGCACCCGGGCGTAGACCTCGTCCACCGGCTTCGAGAGCGTGCCGTCGTAGGTCACGACCATGCCGTCGCGCACCTCGAGCAGCTGCGGGGAGACCGCGAACTGGGCGGCGACCTTCGCAAGGGCCTGTGACCGTGCCCCGCGGGCGGCGCGCTGCACGGCCATGCAGTGCAGCCACGTCGTGCGCCCCGGGCCGATCGCCGTCGCGGGCAGGTCCGCCGGGTTCGCCGGGCGGCGCACGATCACCCGGCGCACACCGAGCACCTCGCGGGCCATCTTGCGCAGCAGCGCGTGCTGGCCGCTGCCGGTGTCCACCATGCTCGTCGCCACGTGCACGATCGGGCCGTTGACGTCCGAGGTGAGCGCGACCTGCGCGGTGGCGAACTCCTCGTCGAGCTCCGGCGGCACCAGGTCCACCATCGCCAGCGCGATGCCCGCGCCGCGCCGCACCCGGGTCAGCTCGCCGGTGCGGCCGACGGTGCCGGGGAAGGTGCGGATGTCCGGGCCCGGCGGGAAGGGCGGCATCTGCGTGTCGAGCAGCGTGGTCAGCAGCTCGGGCAGCGGGACCGCGCCGACCAGCCGGCGGCCGTCCGGCAGGTGGTCGCCCGACCGTATCAGGTTCTTGACACGCAGGTCGAGCGGGCTGCGTCCGCAGGCCGCGGCGGCCGCGTCGATCTGCGCCTCGGCGACCACGGCGGCCAGCATCGCGGCGCCGCCCGGCCAGGGTCCGGCGGGCGGATTGTGCGTGCGCACGACCCAGCCCTGGATCTCCACGTTCTCGCAGCGGTACGGCCCGACGACGCCGCGGCACAGCTCGTCCAGCAGCGGCTCGGCTCCCGCCGGATCGGCGCCGCCGTCCACGACCAGCTCCACCCGGACGGCGAGCAGCGTGCCCTCGGCGTCGACGCGGTGCGTGGCGTGCACGCGGATCGCCGGGGTGCCCGCGTCGCCGGCGAGCCGGTCGGCCGGGCCGCCCTCGGCCCGCACCGGTCGCCCGGTGCGCAGCGCCAGCAGCGCGGCGGCCACCCGCAGGTCCGGATCGTCGCCCGACCTGGTGCCGGTGAACGGCGCGGGCACCAGATGGATCGCCTCGATCGGCAGGCCCACGGCGGCGCAGACCGCGCGCAGGTCGCGCATCGGGTCGGCGCAGGCCGTGTGCAGCTCGAGGCCGACCAGCCGCATCCCGCCGTTGCCCTGTCCGTCCGGCGCGAAATGCGGCACGGCGAGTACGGCGCCCGGCGCGGCGGCCGGGTCGGCTCCCCGGCCGAATTCGTATCCGTACATGACGGTGCTCTCGCCCTCGGCGGGCTCGGCCAGTTCGCCGCCCTCGCCGAGGGTGTACCGGCGGTACGCCGAGACCCGCGAGTCGTTCCCGGTGCGCCGGGCCATCGCGAAGACCTGACGCGCGTCCAGCAGCGGCTCGCCCGGCGCGTAGTGGATCTCCACGGCGTCCAGCGCGGCGCGGGCCAGCGCGGGGTGGTCGGCGGCGGCAACGGCCACGCACTGCCCGCGGTATTCGACGGCTGTCACGCCGAGCTCCTGACCGGCCAGCACGGCGTGCACGCCGGGCAGGTCAAGCGCCGGCTTGACGTCGATGTGCAGCAGCGCGGCGTGCGGGTGCGGGCTGCGGGCCAGCGCCGCGTAGAGCATGCCGGGGCCGCCGGGCCGGTCCGCCGCGTACGGGTAGCGGCCCGCGGCCTTCGCGGCGGGAACGGCCTTGCCTATCCCGTCCGCCGGCGGATCCACCGCCGCGTACGCCGGGGCCGGGACGACGTCGACCGGCGCGGCGGCCGGGGCCTCCGGCGGAAGCTGCTCGCCGATCAGGAAGCCGGGTAGTGCGGAGGGTTTATTCACGGCGCCGCACCGCCTCGTGCACGGCGTCGATGAAGTGCCCGGGCGGCAGGCAGCGGCACAGGTGGCCGGAGAGCGACTCGCGGATCGCGGCCTCGCTCGGCTCCGGCTGGCGGGCCAGCAGCGAGCGCGTGGTCAGGCCGATCCCCGGCAGGCAGTAGCCGCAGCCGGCGCCGCAGTGCGCGGCCAGCGCGGCGGAGACCTCGTCGCCCTCGGCGTACGCCTCGGCGGTGGTCACCGCGGACCCCTCGGCCACCAGCGCCGGGGTCAGGCAGGCGAGCACCGGCTCGCCGTCCAGCAGCACGACGCAGGCCCCGCATTCGCCCTCGCCGCAGCCGTCCTTCGCGGCGGTGCGGCCGAGCCGGTCGCGCAGCACGAACAGCAGGCTGTCGGCGACCCACATCTCGGGCACCTCGACCGGCTCGCCGTTGACCACGCAGCGGATCGAGACCGTGGCGAACGGGCCCGAGGCGGGCGGCATCGGCGTCCCGGCCGGCTGCTCGGGGGTCCGCTGGCCGGGCACGTTGCCGGACACGGGGTGCGTGCCGCTGCCGGCGAGGGGGTCGATCTCCAGCTCGCCCGAGGAGTCCGCGGAGAGGAAGTCGTACTGGTCGAAGTCCTGCGCCTGGCTCACGCTCGCCCCCCGCCCTGGGACGGGATCGTGATGTCCGTGCGCGCGCCGAGCGCGCCGAGGCCCGGCACGTTCACCGGGCCGGAGATCGGACCGGGCACCGGCGGCGTCTGCGGCAGGCCGCGCTCGGCCCGCTCCACGGCCGTCCGCGCGCGCATCAGCTCCGCCTTGATCTGATACTGCTTCACCTGCTCCAGCCAGCCCGAGGGCGGCAGCGCGCGCACCAGGGCACGCCGTGCGCAGACCTCCGCGGCCTTCCTGCGGTACTCCTCCGGGATCCGCGAGGTGGACGCGCCGGCCGGGCCCGCCGTCAGCGGCGCCAGCAGCCCCTCGGCGACCAGCCGCGCGAAGGTCTGGTACGTGCCGGGATCCGGGATGGCGCCGGCCTCCCAGTCCACGTGGGCCTGCAGCCACTGTCCCGCGTGGTCCACCCGCGCGGGCACCGGTCCGTGCCCGCCGACGGCGCAGGCGACCTGACGGGTCGACGGGTCCACCACCAGCGCGAGGGTGAGCACCGGGCGTCCCGGCCCGCCGCGGGTACCGATCTTCATGAAACCCTGCTGGCCGGTGCCGAGCGGCAGCCGGAGGGCGGTGATCAGCTCGCCGGGCAGCAGTTGCGCGCCGCCGTCGCGGGCGTAGAGGTCGGCGACCGGGACCTGCCGCCACTTGTCGCGGGTGCGGCACACGGCGACCGCGCCGAGCGCTATCAGCGCGGTGAGCAGGTCGCGTCCGGGCAGCGGGGCCGGACCGCCGCCGAGCCGCTTGCCCGAGGCGAGGTTCCCGCCGAGGGTGGCGCGGGTGCGCAGGGCGGCGGAGCCTATCGCGCGGGCGGCCTGGGCGAGCGCGGGCAGTACCGCGCGCAGGTCGGGGTGCGTCAGGTCGGCACAGGTGGTGGCGGCGCCGATGATGACCTCCTGCTCGGAGAACCAGACCCCGCGCAGTTCGGGGATCCGGTCGATCAGCAGGAAGCCGCGGGGCCGCAGCCTTCCGGCGTTGGCCAGCACCATCAGCTCCGTACCGCCGGCCAGCACGCACAGGTCCGGCTCCGCGGCCAGCGCCTGGACGGCGGGCTCGAGCTCGGTCGGGCGCAGGGCTACGACGTGGGTGGACACCGACATGGAGGGCTTTGTCTTCGACTCTGGGATGGGTGGACGGCTCGGCTCAGGACCCGGCGATCAGGACTCGCCGCCGGACTTGCCCGCCTTGTCGTCGGAGTTGTCGTCGGCCCAGCCGGGACCTTCGTAGATCTCCTTGCAGGTCGGGCAGATCGGGTAGCGCTTCGGGTCGCGGCTCGGCACCCAGGTCTTGCCGCACAGGGCGGTGACGGGCGTGCCCAGGACCATCGCCTCGGTGATCTTGTCCTTGGGCGCGTAGTGCGAGAAACGCTCGTGGTCGCCGTCGTCGGTGCGGTAGTCGGTCCGCTCTTCGATCAGCGTGGACGTACCGCCAGAAACGGTCTTCTCATCTACGGTGCTCATGACTCGAGTGTAGGAGGTCCCCAGCCCTGCTGTGGAGTGCTTATCAAGGTCAGTTGAGTTCCGGGTCATCCGGGAAGGTGGAGAGCAGGGCGAGCCCGCCGCGCTGCCGCCGCAGCACGGTGCGCCAGGCCAGTTCCGGGGAGAGGGTGAAGGCGTCCGCGGGCGCCGCGTCGATCACGTACCACGCGCCCTGGCCGAGCTCGCGCTCCAACTGGCCGGCACTCCATCCGGCGTAACCCGCGTACACCCGGAAGGCCGAGATCTCGGCGGCCAGCAGTTCCGGCGGCAGGTCCAGGTCCACCAGGCCGAGATCGCCGTGCACGCGGCGCCAGCCGAGCGGGTCCGGGTCCTCGCCGCGCGGCAGCGCGCGCAGCTCGGCCAGGCCGAGGGCGGAGTCGAGCGCGACCGGGCCGCCCTGGAAGACCATCGGCATCGGACCGGCGAGCTCGCTCCACGCGGGCAGCACCTCGTGCACCGGCACCGTGGTGGGCCGGTTGATCACGACGCCGAGGGTGCCGTCGGTATCGTGGTCGAGCACCAGCACCACCGCGCGGTCGAAATTCGGGTCCACCAGCAGCGGAGTCGCCACCAGCAGTCGCCCGGTCAGCTCAGTGTCGGACATGCGCCACACCCATGGAGTACATACTGACAGGCGAGACGACACGTGTGCGGCGTTGGGCACAGCCGGTGCGTCTCTGGCAGACTGACGTCCCGTGCGACCGTCCCTCGTCAACCCGCACCAGGAGCCATGACTAGTCCAGCCACTACCCTGCCCCGGCCCGCCGAACCGTCGGAGGCCTTCGACTCCGCGGACCTCATCCGGGTCACCGGCGGCACGCCGCTCACCGGCGAGGTGACCGTGCGCGGCGCGAAGAACCTGGTCCCCAAGGCGATGGTCGCGGCCCTGCTGGGCGACGGGCCCAGCCTGCTGCGCAACGTGCCGCAGATCAGCGACGTGCGCATCGTCACCGGCCTGCTCGAGGCGCACGGCGTCTCCGTCCGCCAGGGCGAGCAGCCCGGGGACCTGATCCTCGATCCCACCTCGGTGGGCCGCCCCGACCACGCCGAGATCGCCGCGCACGCGGGATCCAGCCGGATCCCGATCCTGCTGTGCGGCCCGCTGCTGCACCGGATCGGCCACGCGTTCATCCCGGACCTCGGCGGCTGCCGGATCGGCGACCGGCCGATCGACTTCCACCTCGACGCGCTGCGCTCCTTCGGCGCCGTGGTGGACAAGCGCCCCGAGGGCCTGCACATCTCGGCCCCGCAGCGGCTGCGCGGCACCAAGATCACGCTGCCGTACCCCAGCGTCGGCTCCACCGAGCAGGTGCTGCTGACCGCGGTGCTGGCCGAGGGCGTGACCGAACTGCGCAACGCGGCCACCGAGCCGGAGATCCAGGACCTGATCGCGGTGCTGCAGAAGATGGGCGCGATCATCTCCGTGCTCGACAACCGCGTCATCCAGATCACCGGCGTGGAGTCGCTGAGCGGCTACAAGCACCGCGCGCTCCCGGACCGGCTCGAGGCCGCCTCCTGGGCCTGCGCGGCGCTGGCGACCGGCGGCGACATCCTGGTCCGCGGCGCGCTGCAGGGCCCGATGATGACGTTCCTGAACGTCTTCCGGCGGGTCGGCGGCGCCTTCGAGGTCGAGGACGAGCCGGGCGAGCTCGGCATCCGGTTCTGGCACCCGGGCGGCCCGCTGAGCGCGCTCGCGCTGGAGACGGACGTGCACCCCGGCTTCCAGACCGACTGGCAGCAGCCGATGGTGGTCGCGCTGACGCAGGCTCAGGGCCTGTCGATCGTGCACGAGACCGTGTACGAGAAGCGGCTCGGCTTCACCAAGGCGCTGATCGACATGGGCGCGCAGGTCCAGCTGTACCGGGAGTGCCTCGGCGGCACGCCCTGCCGCTTCGGCCAGCGCAACTTCATGCACTCCGCGGTGATCTCCGGACCGACGAAGCTGCACGCGACCGACCTGGTGATCCCGGACCTGCGGGCCGGCTTCTCCTACCTGATCGCGGCGCTCGCGGCGCAGGGCACCTCCAGCGTGCACGGCATCTCGCTGATCAGCCGCGGCTACGAGGATTTCGGCAGCAAGCTGGCCGATCTCGGCGCGCAGGTGGAATTCCCGTCCTGAGACGGTCGATCGCGGGAGAATCACCCTCATGCTTGCGGCATACGTGACGAAGACCGGCGGACCCGAGGTACTCGAGCACACCGAGGTCGAGGCCCCCGCCGTGGGGCCCGGCCGGGTGCTGGTGAAGGTGGCGGCCGCCGGAGTCAACTTCATCGACATCTACTTCCGCATCGGCCAATACCCGCGCCCGCTGCCGGCGGTGCTCGGCGGCGAGGGCGCGGGGACGGTCGTGGAACTCGGAGAGGGCGTCACCGGCCTGGCCGTGGGCGACCGGGTGGCCTGGGCGGACGGAAACACGGGCTCGTATGCCGAGTACGACGTCGTGGACGCCGACCGCCTGGTGCACGTGCCAGACGGCGTGGACCTGGAGACCGCGGCGGCCTCGATGCTCCAGGGCATGACGGCCCATTACCTGACGAACTCCACCTGGCCGCTGAAGGCCGGGGAGACGGCGCTGGTGCACGCGGCGGCGGGCGGCATGGGCCTGCTGCTCAGCCAGATCGGCAAGGCCAGGGGCGCGCGCGTGATCGGCACGACGTCCACGGAGGCCAAGGCCGCGCTCGCCCGCGAGGCCGGTGCCGACGTGGTGATCAACTACACCGAGGTCGAGGATCTGGCGGCCGAGGTCCGCGAGCTGACGGACGGCCGGGGCGTGGACGTGGTCTACGACGGTGTCGGCAAGACCACCTTCGAGGCCTCACTCGGCTCGCTGCGCAAGCGCGGCCTGCTGGCGCTCTACGGCGCCGCCTCGGGCCCGGTGCCGCCCTTCGACCCGCAACTGCTCAACCGGATGGGCTCGCTCTTCCTGACCCGCCCGACGCTCATGGACCACATCGCGACCCGCGAGGAGCTCGAGTGGCGCGCGGGCGAGACCCTCGCGGCGGTCGCGGACGGCAGCCTGAGGATCAACATCGGCCGGCGCTTCCCGCTGGCCCAGGCGGCCGAGGCGCACACCGCGCTGGCCGGCCGCGCCACGACCGGCAAGGTGCTGCTGATTCCGTGAGTCGGATCGCCGCGGGGGATTCCGGTCCCCCGCAGCTCTGATCCGGCGTCACTTACCGCCGGTGGCCACGTTCTTCACCGCGGCCGCCACGTTCGTCGCCACCTTCGGGTCGAAGACCGAGGGCACGATGAAGTTGGCGTTGAGCTCGTCCTCCTGGACCACGTCGGCCAGCGCGCGGGCCGCGGCGACCAGCATCTCCGGCCGGATCTCGTGGCTCTGCGCGTCCAGCAGGCCGCGGAAGAAGCCGGGGAAGGCGAGCACGTTGTTGATCTGGTTCGGGTAGTCGCTGCGGCCGGTCGCCACCACCGCGGCGTGCTCCCGCGCGGACTCCGGGTCCACCTCCGGGTCCGGGTTGGCCAGCGCGAACACGATCGCCTGCGGCGCCATCGTGGCGATGTCCGCACCGGTCAGGATGTTCGGCGCGGAGACCCCGATGAACACGTCGGCCCCGGCCAGCGCCTCGCGCAGGGTGCCGGTGTAGCCCGCCGGGTTGGTGTGCTCGGCGACCCAGCGCAGATCGGATTCCGCGTCGCCGAGGTCCTCGCGGCCGAGGTGCACCACGCCGTGGTAGTCGGCCACGGTGATGTCCTTGGCACCCGCGTCCAGCAGCAGCTTGATGATCGCGGTGCCCGCCGCGCCGGCGCCCGAGCAGACGATGCGCACCGCGGACAGGTCCTTGCCGACCACCCGCAGCGCGTTGGTCATCGCGGCGAGCACCACGATCGCGGTGCCGTGCTGGTCGTCGTGGAAGACCGGGATGTCCATGTCCTCGCGCAGCCGCCGCTCGATCTCGAAGCAGCGCGGCGCCGAGATGTCCTCCAGGTTGATCCCGGCGAAGCCCGGCGCGATCGCCTTGACCGTGCGGATGATCTCCTCGGTGTCCTGGGTGTCCAGGCAGATCGGCCACGCGTCGATGCCCGCGAAGCGCTTGAACAGCGCCGCCTTGCCCTCCATCACCGGCAGCGCGGCCATCGGCCCGATGTTGCCGAGCCCGAGCACCGCGGAGCCGTCCGTGACCACGGCGATCGAGTTGCGCTTGATGGTCAGCCGGCGCACGTCCTCCGGGTTGTCCGCGATCGCCTTGCAGACCCGGGCGACGCCGGGCGTGTAAGCCATGGACAGGTCGTCGCGGTTGCGCAGCGGCACCTTGGACTGCATCTCGATCTTGCCGCCGAGGTGCAGCAGGAAGGTGCGGTCCGAGACCCGCCCGACCTCGATCCCGTCGATCGCCTTGAGCCCGTCCGTGATCTGCGCCGCGTGCGCGCTGGAGTAGGCGGCGATGGTGACGTCGATGCGCAGCCGCTCGTTCCCGGAGCCGGAGACGTCGAGCGCGGTGATCTCGCCCCCCGCGTCCTCCACGGTGCGGGTCAGCTTGGACACCGCGTTGCCGCGGGATGGGGCCTCCAGGCGCACGGTGTACGAATAGGAGGCGTTGGGCTGAGTAGTCATGATCGCGGTCTTGCCTTCTTCCTGCGCTGCATCTCGGACGGTCGCGCTCGCTTATCCAATGCTCCCCATCGTCCCACGCGCCGGGTGCCCGAACGGTGACGTAGCAGCTGATGTGAGCGATATCGCGCGGGTTCATCAAGCGCGTAATTCGCGGCCCGAAATCCCGTCGCCGCCGCACGGGAGCCGTGCCAGGCTGGCTCGATGCGCCCGGAACCCGGACAGGTCCTGCACTTCTCCGAAGACCCGACGATTCGAAGCTTCGTGCCGCACGTCGCGGCCACGGCGCAGCAGCCCGAGGCGTACGTCTGGGCCGTGGACGCGCTGCACTCGCCGAGCTACTGGTTCCCCCGGCAGTGCCCGCGCGGCATGGCATGGGTGACGTCGTACACCACCGAGGAGGACCGCGTTCGCGTTCTCGGTCCGGGCGGGGGCGAGCGGGTGCACGCGGTCGAATACGGCTGGCTGGAGGCGATCCGGACCGTCGAGCTGTACGCGTACCGCTTCGACGCCGCGGACTTCCACCCCTTCGGCCTCTACGCGCACGCCTTCGTCAGCGAGCACGAGGTGCGGCCGCTGGGGCCGGCCGAGCCGGTGGGCGACCTGCTCGAACTGCATGCGGCCGCGGGCATTCAGCTGAGAGTTCTCCCCAGCCTGTGGACATTCTGGGACGCCGTGACGGCGAGCAGTCTCGGCTTCAGCGGCATCCGGCTGCGCAATGCCGGGCCGCGCTCTGCTGTCAGCAGAAACGAGTGATTTCCGGTCGTCGGCGGCCGAGAGTGGAGTCATGGCCTCTACTTTTGACGACCACCTCGCGAATCAACTCCTCGCGCAACGGATCATCTTCCTCGGCACGGAGCTCGACGACGTGACCGCGCAGCGTGTCTGCTCGCAACTGCTGCTCCTCGCGGCGGAGAACCCGCGTGCCGAGATCAGGCTCTACATCAACAGCTCCGGCGGCACGGCGACGGCCGGGCTCGCCGTCTACGACGTGCTGCGGCTGATCCCGAACGACGTGGCCACGGTGGCGACGGGTCTGGTCGCGGGCATGGGGCAGGTACTGCTGAGCGCCGGAGCGCCCGGCAGGCGCTACGCCCTGCCGAGTGCGCGGATCATGTTGCGCCAGGCCGAGAACCCGCAGGACTTGGATCGGCGGTTCACCGCGCAGGAGGCGGTGGAGCACGGCCTGGTGGACGAGATCACGGAATCGCTGGCCAAGGTGCGGCCGCCGAGCCCGACGCGGCGCGTCGGGCTCTGACGCTCTTGCCTCTGACGCCCTCGCCTTGGACGCTCTTGCCTCTGACGCCCTTGCCTCGAACGCCCTCGCCTCTGAGTCTGAGGCCCTAAGACTCTGACGCCCTGCCTACGCCGCGAGCGCGAGGGCGTCGCGGCTGCCGAGGGCGCCGACGGAGGAGCGGGCCGCGGCGGGCTGGGCCGGAGTCTCGTACTCGCCGAGCCTGCTGTGCGCGAGGTCGACCAGGTCGGACAGCCGCAGACCCAGGGCCCTCGCCGTGGCCGCGAGGATCTCCGAGGAGGCCTCCTTGCGGCCGCGTTCGAGCTCGGAGAGGTACGGCATGGAGATGCGCGCCGCGTCGGCCACGTCCTGCAGTGTGCGGTCCTGCGCCTTCCGTTCGCGTCGCAGCACCTCGCCGATCAGGTCACGCCACAACGGCTCGCGGCGGCGGTCATCGCGTATCTCCATGCCCTCAGCGTAGGCAACCGACGTTCGCCGGGGAGTCCTTTCCGCTCTGCTCTCAGCGAACACGGGGCCCGAGGCGCCGGGTCCGGGCTCGCTCAGCGCCCGGCGGACGCCAGGTCCGCGCGCACGACCTCGGCCTCGGGATTGCCGTACCGCTCGTACAGCCCCAGCGCCTGCTGCCAGAGGTCGACCGCCGTGCTCCGGTCGCCGTGCGCCGCGAACAGCTCCGCGAGCTTCTGCAGCGCGCTCGCCTCGCCGTCCACCTCGCGCAGCTCCCGGCTCAGCTCGAGCGCCCCGTACAGATGCTTCTTGGCGGTCTCCGTCTCGCCGATCTCCGTGTAGACGCCGCCGAGTATGTTGAGGGTCTTGAGCTTCAGCTGCTGCGCGCCGAGGTCGCCGACGATCTTCAGCGCGCGCAGCAGGTACTGCTCGGCCTGGGCGTTCTGCTTGTTGTCCGAGTACACCGTGCCGATGTTCAGGCAGGCCATGCCGACGCCCATCATGTCGCCGAGCTCCTCGCGGATGCGCATGGACCTCTCGAGCGTGTCGATCGCCTCCGCGTGGTCGCCGAGCCGGTACTGCGCGCCGCTGATGTTGTTCAGCGCGATGGCCTCGCCTACCCGGTCGCCGAGCCGTACCCGCAGGTCGAGCGAGCGCTCGAAGCTCTCCAGCGCCTTGTGCTCGGTCTCCTCCCAGTAGAAGTAGACGAAGCCGAGGTTGTTCCACATCCACGCCTCGCCCACGAGGTCCTCGATGGACTGCGCGGCGTCGAGCGCGGCGAGATGGGTCGAGGTCCAGTCGGCCAGGTAGCGGCGCGCGTTGAAGAACCCGAGCATCGCGGCGGCCAGTTTCCACGCGTGCTCCGCGAGTCCGACCTCCGCGGCCAGGAGCACGCCCGCGACCAGGTTCGTGCGCTCCCGCTCGCACCAGTCCAGCGCCTCCTGGTAGCTCGGGAACTCCGGTGCGGGCGGCTCGGGCGTGATCCCGTCCACCGGGATGGGCCGCGACTGCGGGGAGAGCAGCGCGTGCGTGTTCGCCGCCGACACGAGGTACCAGCCGATCAGCCTGCTGACGGCGTCCGCGCGCCCCTGCTCGCTCTCGTCGGCCTGCGCGCGCTCGGCCGCGTACAGACGAATGAGGTCGTGCATCCGGTAGCGGTCCGGCTCGGGCGATTCGAGCAGGTGCGTGTCCACGAGGGCTTCGAGCACCAGTTCCGCGCGCGCCTCGCACAGCCCGAGCAGCGCCGTTGCCGCGGGCAGTGAGATGGAGTCCGGTCCGGAAACCAGCCCCAGCAAGCGGAATGCGCGCTCGAGCGAGAGCGCGCCGGTGAAGCCCGGCTTGGCCAACGCCGCGTAGCTGACGTCGAAACTCGCGCGCGCGGCCAGGTCGCCGATCGCCAGCTCGTCCAGTCGACGCCGCCGATCCGAGAGCCGCCGCGCGAGGGTGGAGACGGCCCAGTTGGCCCGCGCACCGAGCCTGGCCCCGGCGATCCGCAGCGCCAGCGGCATCCCGTCGCACGCGCGCAGCAGTTCCGCCGTGGCCTCCGGTTCGGCGGCCAGCCGCGCGGCGCCGACGAGCTGCGCCAGCAGGATCGTCGCCTCGTCGTCCGGCAGCGAGGTCAGGCCCAGCTTGTACGCGCCGGGCAGTTCGGCCAGCCGGCTGCGGCTGGTGATCAGCACCGCGCACGCGTTGGTCGCGGGCAGCAGCGGAAGGATCTGCTGCACGTCCCGCGCGTTGTCCAGCACCACCAGCACCCGCCGCCGGCTCAGCAGGCTGCGATACAGGGCAGCGCGCTCCTCCGGTCCGACGGGCAGCTCGGCCGGCGTCACGCCGAGCGCGTGCAGCCACTGCCCGAGCACGGTCTCCGGGGTCAGCGCGTTCTCGAAGGCGCCGTTGAGGTCCACGTACAGCTGCCCGTCCGGGAAGCGGTCCGCGATGCGATGCGCGACGAACACGGCCAGCGTCGTCTTGCCGAGCCCGCCGCCCCCGGTGATCGCCGCGATCGAGACCTGCCCGGGATCGCCCGTCCCCGGCAGCAGCGCGGCGGACAGGTCCTGGATCTGCGCGCATCGTCCGGTGAAGTCCGCGGTGCTCGCGGGCAGCTGGGCGACGGCGGTCGGCTCGTCCGCTTCAGAGCCCGCGGCCCCATCCCGCGGCTCGTCGCCCTCGTCCTGCTCGGCCTCGTCCTCGAGCGAGGCCATCCGGAGCAGCGTGGCCAGCAGCGCGGCGTCCGCGCCGAACCGCGTCGCGGCGGCGGCGAGCGCGTCCGGCGTGATCAGCCGCTTGCCGTTGAGCCAGCGCTCCCACGACGCGCGGCTGTAGTGGGTCGAGGCGCTCAGCTGGGCGAGCGAGAGGTTGTGTTCGTCCTTGAGCGCGCGAAGTTCTCCCACCAATCGCCGGGCCGCCGGATTGAGCCCGGCCGGAAGGGGTGCCCACACACTGCCCACGATGCCCAAGTCCTTCGACCAGGTCCGTCCAATCCATGACAGACGTCTGCAGATTAGCGTGTCAGAATAACACGGCGAGTCGAAATGAAATCAACACGCTGTGAATACGGCTCAGAGTTCAGAGTTCAACCGAAATGGTCCGAGTGCCGCGTGCACGTGGGTGAGCACCGCGTCCAGCGGCCGCGGCACCCGGTCGAGCGGAACGGCGGCGGCCATCGCGGCGGCGTACCGCTCCTTCCCTCCCGAGCGCCCGCCCATCAGCCGCCGCAGCTGGTCGTGCAGGCTGCGTGAGCGCTGCGCGGGCTGCCGTTGCAGCCTGCGGAAGGAGCGCAGCTCGCCCGCGGCCGCGACGATCTCCTCCACGACCGACGGCCCGAGCGCGCGGATCAGCTCGTCCTCCAGATCCGGCGAGCAGGCGTAGAAGCCCAGCTGTTCCAACGGCGCCGACTCGCCGTCGAGCCCGATCCGGCTCAGCCCGCGGCGCACGAAGCGCTCCTCGCCGTCGTCGTAGAGGCCCGTGACCAGCACGTGGCGCCCGGGCGCGTGGTAGCGGTCGAGATGGTGCCCGATATTGGTGATTCCGTCCATCGACACGATCTCGATGCCGGTCGCCGCGAGATCCATCCCGCGGCGACCGGCGAGCACCGCCAACGCCGCCCGGTCGCTCACCCCCTCGACGAGCACCACCGCGCGAGCATCCCCGTTCGACGAGGCCTCAGCCATGCGGTGATCCTAGCTCGGTCGGCCGAGTCGTACTTCTGTATTACCTCTCGCCGCTCACCAGGGCTCGGCCGCCAGCCGCTCCAGGCAGATCCGCCGGTCTTCGTCCCCTGCGACGGCCTCGGCCAGCCGCGCCGCCTCGGCCTTCAGCTCCGCCGCGTCCGGCGCGCCCGAGCGGGACGCGACACGGGCCAGGGCCTCGGCGGCGAACGCGGCGTCCCAGTCGGTGAAGGCGGCCGGATGCGCCGCGATCAGCTCCGCGCAGCGCGCCGCGTGCCGGGCAGCCGTGTCCAGCTCCCCGACCGCCACCGCCACCGACGCGATCAGGTACTCGCCGCGTCCGTGGTTGACCACGGTCCCCGCCTGCATCCAGTGGTACGTCGAGGCGTACGCCGCACAGAGCGCCTGCTCACGCTCCTCCCGCGGGCTGTCCTCGGAAAGGCCCGCGTCGAGCACGTCCCAGGTCCCGTTGTTGAGCTCGACCGCGAACCAGCGGTGCAGGTCCCGCCCGCCGCTCTGCTGCTTCACCGCCGCCTCGACGAGCTCGCGCCAGCCGTCGAAGCCGTACTCGCGCGCGATCACGAACTGGGCCTCGCGCAGCGGCAGCTCGGCGCCGGGTTCGGCATGCGGCCGCACCGCACGCACCCGCGCGAGCGCGGCCGGGTTGCCGCCCGAGCAGGCGCGGCGCAGTTCCTTGGCCTGCGCACGCAGCTGCCCCAGCGAGGCGTTTTCCGGAAGGGTCTTGCCAGCCATCGAATCTCCATCGTCACCCGGGTCCGCTGCGGCCGGGCGCGACAGGCGTGAGCGCATGGCGTGACGCAGTGAAGGGGAATCCAGGGGCTACTCGGTGCTTGCCGCGGACGGGAGGCGTCCTGGTACGCGCTATCGGCAGCATACCCCAGCCGGAATCCGGGGCCCGCCGACCGATGAATTCGAGCGACCAGCGCGGTCTCATGCTCGGAAGGCTTTCGTCGCACCGGAGGAGACCGCCATGTCGTTACCCGAGATCGTTTCCCGCGAGGAGTGGCTCGAGGCCAGGATCGCCCTGCTGGCCGAGGAGAAGACGCTCACCCGGCAGCGCGACGCGCTCAGCGCCAAGCGCCGTCAGCTGCCGATGGTCCGCGTCGAGAAGGAGTACGTGCTCGAGGGGCCGGACGGCAAGGTCACCTTGGCCGAGCTGTTCGGCGGGCACCGTCAGCTCGTCGTGCAGCACATCATGTTCGGCCCGGACTGGGACGCGGGCTGCCCGCGCTGCACCGCGTCGACCAGCGAGTTCAGCCCGACGCTGCTCGGCCGGATCAACGAGGCGGACACCGCGTTCGCGATGGTGTGCCGGGCGCCGATCGAGAAAGTCCGCGCGTACAGCGAGGGCCGCGGCTGGGCACTGCCCTGGTATTCGTCGTACGGGAGCGCTTTCAACTACGACTTCCGAGTGACGATCGACTCGTCGGTCCCGCAGTTGGAGTACAACTACCGGCCGGAACCGGGCATCCTCGGCGACGCTGGCGGCAGCACCGAATTGCCCGGCGCCAGCTGCTTCCTGCGCGAGGGCGACGAGATCTTCCACACCTACTCGGCGTACGCGCGCGGCCTCGACCACACCGAAATGCGCTACGCGTTCCTGGATCTGACCGTGCTGGGGCGTCAGGATAGCTAGGTGAGTTCTGACGCTGACGACAGCTCCACCCTCCTGCGGCGTGCCCGGGGCGGCGACTCCCGCGCGTTCGACGAGCTCATCGCGGCATACCGGTCCGAGCTGCGGGCGCACTGCTACCGCATGCTCGGCTCGGTCCACGATGCCGACGACGCCTTGCAGGACGCGGTGTTCCGGGCGTGGAAGGGGCTGTCCGGCTTCACCGAACGCGGCACGGTGCGTGCGTGGCTGTACTCCATCGCGACCAACACCGCGCTGGATGTGGCCACGCATCGCTCACGCCGTGAACTGCCGGTCGATTTCGGCCCGGCGGCGGGTCCGGACGCCGATCTGGACCCGCCGTCCAGCGAAATCCCGTGGCTCGAGCCGTACCCCGACCAATGGCTCACGAACAGCGCCTTCGACCGCGCCGCGTCGTCCCCCGACGCAAGGTTCGAACAACGCGAAAGCGTCGAACTCGCCTTCGTCATCGCGTTGCAGCACCTTCCCCCGCTGCAGCGTGCGGTGCTGTTGCTGCGCGAGGTCCTCGGCTTCTCGGCGGCGGAGATCGCAAGCCAACTCGGCACGTCCGCGGCATCCGTGAACAGCGCCCTGCAACGCGCTCGCGCGTCCGTACGCGACAAGCGCCCCGAAACCACCCAGCAGCAGGCGCTCAACAAGCTGGGCGAGCAGCGCACCCGTGCCCTGGCCCAGCAATACGCCGAAGCCATCGAGCGCGCCGACGTCGACACGCTGATCAGCATGCTGACAGCGGACGCCACGTGGTCGATGCCCCCGATCCCCACCTACTACCGCGGCCATGAGGCGGTCGCCTCCTTCCTGCGCCGCTTCCCGCTGACGCAGGCCTGGAAGCACCGGCCCACCCGCGCCAACGGCCACCTCGCCGTCGGCTGCTACATGTATGACCGCACCCGGCAGGCCTTCCTCCCCCACTGCATCGACGTGCTCACCATCGACGGCGACCGCATCAGCGCCGTCACCGCGTTCCTAGGCGCGGATCTCCCGAGCTTCGGTCTGCCGGTCGAGGTGGGCTGACGCAGTCACGCCACGATGCGGCCCTTGAGGATGATGCGGGTCGGGTGGGCGAGGACGGCGGGATCGAGGGTGGGGTCGTCGGCATAGGCGACGAGGTCGGCGGGGGCTCCGTCGGTGAGGGCGGGCAGGCCGAGCCATTCGCGGGCACGCCAGGAGGCGGCGGCGACGGCGTCCTCGGCGGGCAGGCCGGCGCTGATGAGCTGGCCGACCTCGGTCGCGACGGTGCCGCAGGGCCAGCTGTCGGTGCCGGCCAGGACGGTGACGCCGGCCTCGTGGGCGGCGCGGACGTTGGCCGGCAGCGCCTCCCAGCCGGTGAGCCACCAGTCGCGGCGGGGGCTGGGCTCCCGCTCCCGCGCGGCCTTCTCGTGGGCGGCGAAGACGCTCATCGTCGGGACGAAAGCAGTGCCCTGACGCGCCATCTGGTCGATCAGGCCGGGGTCGAGGTGCATGCCGTGCTCGAGGCTGTCGGCGCCGGCGAGTACGGCGTTGCGGCTGCCGTCGGCGGTCTGGCAGTGCACGGCGACCTTGCCGCCGTTCGCGTGGACGGCGTCGATCGCGGCCTTGAGCAGGTAGATAGGGACGGGCGGATCCTCGAAGCCCCAGTCTCCGATGATCTTGCACCATCCGGAGGACGCGGCCGACTCCTCGACGGCGGCCTGCACCAGCTCCGCCTCCGTGATGTCGCGTCCGTATCCCGGGAAGAAGCGGCCGGGGGTCGCCAGCCACTGGCCGGCCGAACGAACCCGCGGCAACGTGGCGTCCTCGTCGACCCAGCCGGGAATCCGCGCGGCCGATCCGGGCGTGCGGATCAGCAGCACGCCGGCGTCCCGGTGCTCGAGTAGCTGTTTGCGCAGCACCTCGTCGTCGAACGGGACGGCGACGGCCTCCGTCCCCGGGTGCGTGTGCACGTCGACGAGTCCCGGCAGCAGCCAGCCGCCGTCCACGACGGTCTCGGCGGCCCCGGCATCGGGCCCCGGATCCGTGCGCAGTCGATCCCCGTCGATCCAGAATGTTCGCTCTTCGCGCTCTGGGAGCACGATTCCCCGTACTTTGAAACTCACCCTGCCAGCGTAGCTCTTGGGAACCTGCCGTAGTTTCTGCAATGCGGCGCGGCGGGACGCCCCTCCCATCCACGAGGGCGGTTGCCCAGAGGCGGTCCACAGCAGCGAAGGAAGAGAGCATGTCAGCAGGCCCCACTCCGGAGGCGGCGCTGGTCGTGGCAGCGCGTGCCGGCGATCCGCAGGCGTTGGACGCGCTGGTCGGCGCCTATCTCCCGCTGGTGTACAACATCGTGGGCCGGGCGCTGGACGCCCCGGCCGAAGTCGACGACGTCGTGCAGGACGTCATGTTGCAGACGGTCCGCGATCTGCGGCAACTGCGCGAACCCGAGGCGTTCCGCTCGTGGCTCGTCGCGATCGCGATGCGGCAGGTGCGCGGCCACTGGCGGCAGCGGCGTACGGCGCCGACCGCGATGGAGCTGGAGAACGAGTCGGTCGCCGATCCCGGCGCGGACTTCGTCGACCTGACCATCGCCGCGCTCGGCCTCTCGGACCAGCGCAAGGAGGTCGCGCAGGCCACGCGGTGGCTCGAGGCCGAGGACCGGCAGATCCTCGCGCTGTGGTGGCTTGAGGCCGCCGGGCAGCTGACGCGCGCCGAGTTGAGCGCGGCGCTGAAGTTGAGCCCCGCGCAGGCCGCGGTGGTCGTGCACCGGATGAAGACGCGGCTCGGAGCGGCCCGCATGGTCGTGCGCGCACTTGCGGTCTGGCCGCGCTGCGCGGATCTGGACGCGGCGTGCAAGCGTTGGGACGGTCGGCCGAATGGCCTGTGGCGCAAGCGCATCGCACGCCACATACGCGAGTGCCCCACGTGCAGCGCCATGCAGATGGACATGGTTCCCGCCGAGAATCTGTTGGTGGGCCTGTCTCTGGTGCCGGTGCCGATCGCCTTGCACGCGGCCGCTCTGCCATCGGGTGCGACGGTGGCGACGGCCACGGCGCGGATCCTGCGACGCCGCATCGTCCACCGGCCCAGAATTCGCACACATCACGGCGTGATGCACTGGACGACCCTGCCCGCGACAACGAAGGCAGTGGTCGCGGTCGCCGCCGCGGTCACGCTCGTGGCCGGGGCGACGGGCGTCAAGTACGTCTCCGACCAGCATTCCTCGGCCACGCCCGCACCCAGCGCCATCGTCACCACGGCGGCGCCCGCCACGGCCGCGCCCACGATCACCATGCCGACGATCGCGAAGTCCTCCGCGAAGTCGTCCCCGACGGCTTCTCAGGCCTCGGCGATCGTGAACACCGCGCTGCCCGTGCGCGCGGCCTTCTACTACCCCTGGTATCCCGAGAACTTCGCGGCCGGCGACAGCCATTACACGCCCTCGGCCGGCGACTACAGCGTGGACGACCCGTCGACCGTCGACCGGCAGATCCAGGACATGCAGTACGGCGGGCTGCAGGCCGGGATCGCCTCCTGGTGGGGCCAGGGCCTGCGCGAGGACAAGCGGATGCCGCTGCTGATGAGCGAGGCCGCGAAGCTGGGCTTCTCCTGGTCGGTCTACTACGAGAAGGAGGGCTACGGCAATCCGAGCGTGTCCGAGATCACCAATGACCTGATCTACCTGCGGAAGTACTCCGACCAGCGGGCCTGGCTGCACATCAACGGCCTGCCGGTCATCTTCGTGTGGGCGGACGGCTCGGACGGCTGCGGCATGGCCACGCGCTGGGCCGAGGCGAACCAGACCGCCCACTACTACGTCGTGCTGAAGGTCTTCGGCGGCTACAAGACGTGCGCCGACCAGCCGCAGGGCTGGCATCAGTACGCTGACGTCGCGGACATCCAGCCCGGCTACTCGGCCATCGCGTCCCCCGGATTCTTCAAGTACGACGAGTCGACGCCGCAGCAGCCGCGCGACCCCGCCCGCTTCCACCAGGACGTCGTCGCCATGGCCGAGTCCAAGGCCCCGTTCCAGCTGATCGTGACCTACAACGAGTGGGGCGAGGGAACCGCGGTGGAGTCGGCCACGGCCTGGTCGAGTTCCAGCGGCCACGGCGTGTACGTGGACATCCTCCATCAGGTCTTCGGCGAGTATCCGCGCTAGCGCGGCGGGGCCGCGGCACGACCTAGTTCACCGGCCAGACGTGGGCCGCGACGTTGACCCGGTTCCAGGCGTTGATCGTGGTGATCAGCCAGACCAGTTCGGCGAGCTCGGTCTCGTCGAACTCGGCGGCGGCCCACACCTCGTCGCCGACGGGGCCGTCGGACAGCCGGGTGACGGCCTCGGTCAGTTGGAGGGCCGCGCGCTCCCGGGCGGTGAACAGCCCGGTCTCCTGCCAGACCGGGAGCAGGAACAGGCGGCGCTGGGTCTCGCCGCCCGCGAGCGCGTCGCCGGTGTGCGTCTCGACGCAGTAGGCGCAGCCGTTGATCTGCGAGGCGCGGGCCCGCACGAGCTCCTTCAGCCCGGACTCCAGGCCGCTTTCGGCGGTGGCCTTGTCCAGGGCGGACATGGCGCGCATGGCGGCGGGCGCGAGCTTGTCGGCGGCGACGCGGACGGCGGGGGCGGGGACGTATGCGGCGGTGTTCGTGTTCGTTGTCATGGCAGTGACTCTATGCGCGAAGTGGATCGGTGCTAAGGTCCAATTCTGTGACACAAGAGTGGTCCACTTCGGCGGGGGTCGACCTCTACGTGGACCTGCTGCCCGGCGAGGGCCGGCGCGAGGGCCTCGAGCGGGCGCTGCGCGACGCGATCCGCGGCGGACGGTTGGCCGCCGGTGAGCGGCTGCCCGCGACCCGCGTGCTGGCCGCGGAGCTTGGCCTGTCGCGCGGCACGGTCAGCGGCGCGTACGACCAACTGGTCGCGGAGGGCTACCTGCTCGCGCGGCACGGCTCGGGAACCACGGTGGCGCACGTGCCGCGCGCCGCGACGCACCATGTCCGCCGACCAGCGGCCAGGCCGCGGCACGACCTGCGCCCCGGCACCGGGGACATGAACGCGTTCCCGGTGCAGGAGTGGCTGCGCTCGGTGCGCCGGGCGCTGACCTCGGCTCCGGCCGCGGCGTTCGGCTACGCGGATGACCTGCGCGGACGCCCGGAACTGCGGGCCGCGCTGGCCGACTATCTCGGCCGCGCCAGGGGCGTGGCCGCGACGCCGGAGCGGATCGTCATCACCAGCGGCTACACCCAATCGCTCGTGCTGCTGGCCCGGGTGCTCGGATCGGGTTCCGGCCGCTTCGCGATGGAGGATCCCGGTCTCCCGTACCACCGCGAGCTGGTCCGTCACGCGGGCGCCGAGCCGTGGCCGCTGCCGGTGGACAAGCTCGGCGCCGATCCGCGCGCGTTGCCCGACGACGTGAGCGCGGTCGTGACGACTCCGGCGCACCAATACCCGACCGGCGTCACGCTGCACCCCTCGCGCCGCAGAGCGCTGATCGAATGGGCACGGTCGGCGGACGCCGTCGTCATCGAGGACGACTACGACGGTGAGTTCCGCTACGACCGCCAACCGGTCGGCGCGTTGCAGGCGATGGCACCGGACCACGTCGTCTACGCCGGCACGGCGGCGAAGGCGCTGGCCCCGGCCCTCCGCCTCGGCTGGATGGTGCTGCCGCCGCGCCTGGTCGACCCGGTCCTCGCGGAGCTGCGGCTGAGCACCCTGGAGACGGAGAGCCTCGGTCAGCTCGCCCTCGCCGACCTGATCGCCACGCACGGCTACGACCGCCAGATCCGCGCCGTCCGCGCCCGCCACCGTCGCCGCCGCGACCTGCTGGTCGGTGCCATCGCGGCGTTCCCGGCGCTCTCGTCGGCCGGAATCAGCGCGGGCCAGCACATCCTCGTCACATTGCCGGCCGACGGGCCCGAAGAATCAGAGGTCATCGACGCTGCGGCACAGCGCGGCCTGGCCCTGAGCGGACTGGCAGAGCACTGGCACGCGTCGCACGCGTCGCACGCGTCGCCCCGCGCCAAAGGCCTCGTAGTCGGCTACGGCGCGCCGACCGAGACGGGATACCAGCGAGCGCTCGATGTGTTGATCGACGTACTACGCCAGCTGTACGGCTAGAACCGGCGAGGTCATCGAGGTTATTACGCCAGATCCTCATAGCCACCGGCGGTGAAGACCATCCGCCGAAACTCCCCGGTCGTCAACGGCGTTCGCGGGTCGACTCCGGCCGGCGCATACGCGGGCTGGAAATAGACGAGGTCGCAGCGGCGGCAGTACCAGCCGTGCCGCCAGACCTCCTCCGCGGCAGGGAGACCGCGCGCAAGCCGCCGCTGACGCCGCACCGCCCCGACCACGCCGAGGGACCAACTAGCGGCGAGCACGCCGGAGGTCAGGCAGAACAACACCAGGAAGACGGAGGTGCCCAGCTGCCCCGTACCGGTCGTGGCCGCGTGAATACCGAGATCCACCCCGAACACGGACGCCATGCCCGCGCCGAGCACCCGGCCCGCCCACCGCTGACGCGGCGGCACAACACGCAACTCGTCGACCAAAGGGAGCCGGTACTCGGCGCACGCCTCCTGGTGCGCTACCGGCACCCGTACGACGCCGTCCATCTGACCGCACGAAACGCACGGCACCAATTGCGGCACCGCGTCCTGGATGTCCAGCGCCTCAGACGCCATATTCCCCTCGCCCAATCCCCAGTCCACCCCTATTACCGATCCTACAATGCAGCCGTGAAGAAACTCAGCGCCGGAATTCTGCTCTACAAGTTCACCGAAGGGCAACTGCTGGTGCTGCTCGTGCACCCCGGCGGCCCGTTCTGGACCAGGAAAGACCTCGGAGCGTGGTCGATCCCGAAGGGCGAGTACGAGGAGGGAGACGACGCGATGGCGGCAGCGGTCAGGGAACTCGGTGAGGAGACGGGACTCGCGCTCGACGGCGTCGAACTGGTCCCGCTCGACAGCGTCAAACAGAAGAACGGCAAGGTCGTCGCGGCGTGGGCCGTGCAACACGACTTCGACGTGGCCACGCTCGTGAGCAACACCTTCGAGATGGAGTGGCCCAAAGGCACCGGGATGCGCGAGTTCCCCGAAGTCGACCGGGCGCAATGGTTCGCCCCCGAGGAGGCTCGTCGGAAACTAGTCGCCGCACAGGCCGAGTTCATCGACCGGCTGATCGCGAAGCTGGCTCACTGAGTTTCGGTTCTCAGCACGGGCTCGTGCGCCCCGTGCGCCGGATGCGGCTGCAGCGGAGTGCCGGCGATCGCGCAGTGCACTCGTACCTCTTCGCGGGGCTGCGGTTCCGGGCCCGCCGCGGCGGCGAGCTTCGTCGGAATGCTGACGAAGGCGATGAACGCGCCGATCAGCAGCAGCACACTGCAGATCAGCATCGCCCTGTGATACATCGGCCCGAGATCCGCGGCGACGGTCAGGCTGCCGCCGCCGAGACCCGCGGCCAACGGAAGGATCGCGACGGCGAGAAGTCCGGCGGCTCGGGCGACCGCATTGTTGACGCCACTTGCGATGCCCGCGTGACGCTCGTCGACCGACCCGAGGGCGGTCGCGGTCAGCGGCGCGACGGTCAGCGACAGGCCAAGGCCCAGGACCACGACTGCCGGAAGGACGTTGCGCAGGTACGTCGAGTGCCCGCCGATCCGCGAGAACAGCAGCATCGCGCAGGCACAGACGATCGGTCCCACCGTCATCGGAATCCGCGGCCCGATCCGCTGCGCGAGCGCCCCGGCGCGCGCCGAGAGCAGCAGCATCAGCGCCGTGACCGGCAGCATCGAGACTCCGGCGGACAGCGCCGTGAAGTGCACGACCACCTGCAGATTGAGCACGACGAGGAACAGCACACCGCTCAGCGCCGCGTACACGGCGAACGTCACCAGGTTCGCCGCGCTGAACGCCCGCGACCGGAACGTGTCCAGCGGCAGCATCGGCTCCTTCGCATGCCGCTCGACGAGCAGGAATCCGATGATCCCCGCGAGTCCGAGCGCCAGAGCGGCGAGCACGACCGGGCTGCCCCCGCCGCGTTCGGGCCACGCCGTGAAGCCGTACGTCAGCCCCGCGAGGCCCGCCGCCGCGGTCACCACGCCGGCCATGTCGATGCTCCGTGCCGCGTCCGGATTGCGCGACTCCGGCACCCGGCGCACCGCGACGACGCAGACCAGCACCGCGATCGGCACGTTGATCAGGAACACCAGCCGCCAGGTGGCCGCCTGCACCAGCCAACCGCCGAGGAACGGCCCGATCGCACCGGCGACGCCCCCGAGACCCGACCATGACCCGATCGCCCGAGCCCGGTCGTCCGGGTGGAACGACGCCTCGATGATCGCCAGCGATCCGGGCGCGAGCAGCGCCCCGCCGACGCCCTGCAGCACCCGTGCCGCGATCAGCATCTGCACGTTCGGCGCCAGCCCGCACAGCAGCGAGGCGACCGCGAACCACCCCACCCCGAGCACGAACACCCGCCGCCGCCCGAACCGGTCCCCGAGCGTCCCGCCAAGCAGGATCAGCGAGGCCAAGCTGAGCGTGTACCCGTTGACGATCCACTGCAGCGACGCCGCCCCCGCGTGAAACTCGTCGCCGATATGCGGCAACGCGATGTTGACCACGGTCGCGTCGAGAAACGCCATCCCGGACCCGAGCACGGTGGCGAGCAGCACCCACCGTCCGTCCGCACGCCCATACCGCACCTGCGCCATACCCCGATCATTGCACGCGCGGGCAACACAACGACCGCACCGCCGACAAGGACGATGCGGCCGTTGTGTCGCCTGCGCGCAGTGCCTCTCACTCGGCGTCGAGGCCCCTGCTCATGCCGCCGCGGTGGTCAGCGCTGCGAGGGCCGGTTTCGACGAGCCGTCGGCTCGGGTCAGACCGAACGGTCCCGCCGTCCCGCCCGCGTCGCTCCAGCAGTACACGAACACGGCCTGGACGTACGGCCACGGCCCGGCACCGACGACCCCGGTACCCGAGTCCGCCGGGACACCGGTTTCGATGGCCGTGAACGTCTGCGTGATGATGTCGGCCTGAGTCGCCTCGCTCACCGCGCCGTTCTGGGCCACACCCGGCGGGTAGACGTAGACGATCACGTGCGCGCCCGCCGGTACGGCAGTGCCGAACGTCTGGCCGACCGAGGCCTGGATGACGGAGCCGACCGGGTAGTCCGCCGTCGGAGTGACACTGCTGACCACGATGGTCGTCTCGGCGGTAGTCGACGGCGTGACCGCAGTGGTGGTCGTGGTCTTCACGACAGCGGTTACGCCTGAGGCGTCGCCGGGCGCCACGGTCACCTTGACCAGCGTGCCGGCCGGGATCGTCAACGGCACCTTCGTGGCGGCAACGGTCAAACCGGTGATCGCGGTTCCGGAGGTCAGCGCCGTCGACAGGACCAGGCCGGTGGGCGGCAGCACGGTCCATCCGCCACCCGCGGTCGCGGCCGACACGAAGCTCCCCGAGGGCACTCCGTCGGCGACGAGTTCGTAGTGCACGTCGTCAGTGGCCGCGTTCGGCGAGGTGACGGCCAAGGAAGTCGCGGTCCCGGCCGTGGCCGGCCAGACGGCACTCGCCCTTCCCGTGGCACCGCCTATCTCAGTGATCCACATCGGCTTCGCGCTCTCGCCGTTCGCGACCATGATGTTCCGGAGCGCCGGAATGGCGGTGAATCCGCCCTCGTCAACCGGCTGCGATGCCGGGAGGTAGGGCTGGGTGTAGGGGTGGATGGCCAGCGCGTCCCACATGGGCCGGCCCGCAGCCCTCGCGTATGCCTGGGTCAAGAACAACTCGGGCGCATATCCGAAGCACAGATGCACTGTGACAGGCGAACTGGAGGAGACCGAGGCGACGGCGTTGGTGAACGTGGTCTGCCAAGCAGGAGGCGCCACCGTATATCCGACACCCGGCTGCACTGCGGTGACGTAGGTACCGGCGGGAAGGAGGCTATTCGCGTCCGCAATCAACATGTATAGGTCGGTGGACGCCGCGGCCGCGCAGTTGATCTGGGCCGTAGCGGATCCAGCGGAAATCTGCGCCCATGAAGCGCTGCGGACGGTACCGCCGTATCCATACTCATCGTGGTTCGCCAGGGTGCCGCCGAGGACGAAAGCCTGCGGATCGGCGGCCTTGATCCTCGGGTAGGCGGCGACGGCGAGATCCGCGAATCCGAGCGGCGAGAGGTAGCCCCAACCTGACGGCGTCCCCAGCTTGGGGGCGGGCGCGACGCCGCTGTCAAGGTTCGGCTCGTTCCACAGCTCGAAGGTGTGCACGCCCATGGCACTGAAGTTGCCGGCCGCCGCCGCGCAGTAGTCCGCGTAGAGCGCAGGGTCCGGGGTCGGCCATGGGCCGTTCAACGACGTGGCACCGGCGGCCAGCCGTGCCCAGACCGGCGACTCGTAAAGCAGGATGTCCAGATTCATCCCCGCCGCGAGCAGGACACTGGCCGTCGCATTGGGCACGGAAAAGTCGAAGTCGCCGGCCTTGGGGTTCTGGATGTCGTTCCAGTCGGCGTCCATCCGCACCCAGGCGATGTTCGCCGCCTTCATCCGGGAGATCTCGGACTGCTGCGCACTCGAGGACAGCGTCGCGAAGTAGCTCTGATATCCGGAGCCGAGCGCAAGGCCGACCGCCGGGCCACTCGAGGTGCTGGCGACCGGCGCAAGGCTGCCGGCAGGAACGGCGTCCATGCCAGCCGTTCTCTGGGACGCCTGCCGCACGCCCAGCGCAGAAACACCGACGGCAACCGTGCCCGAAGTCAGTAAGGAGCGCCGAGAGATAGTCACAGCGCCGCCCGGACATAGCCGCGGACGGTGGTCACGCCGAGTGCGAGGTACGCGTCGCCGACGGGCTTCGCGACGAAGAGGTCGTACAGCTGGTCGGAATCCTGGCTCCAGGCCAGCGCCGTGAGCGCGCCGACGCCGTTATCGGCGTAATTCACAGGGCCGTAGTCCAGCACCTTGACCGGCGTCCAACCGCATTCCCTGAACAGGAAGGCCTTTTGGTCGTAGTTCGCCTGCTGCTCGGCGACGACGACGAGAGTGCCGTCAGGAGCGACGCTGACCATGGATGGCTGATATCCGGACGTGTTGAGGGTACGCACCGTCGCCAGGTTGGAGAGCCGAAGCACCCCCACTTGGGTGCTGACCACATACTTGCCGTCGCGGGTGACGGCGAGGTGCTGCGCCCAGCCGGAGCGCTCGGCCTTCTTGGTCAGCTGCCCATTCCGACCGGTGCGGTAGACGTCGAGGAAGTTGGTGTTGTCTTTCGCGTCATAGCCACCCGCGACCAGGGTGTTCGGCGCTCCGACGCTGGTGGCGAGATCGGCCGGGTTGTACGGCACCGACGTGTAGGTGACGTCGGCACGCCGCGACTGGATGTCGAGCGAGCCGATGTACCACTGGGACGGATCGCCCGTCCGATCTGCCTCGAACCACAACCGCCCGCCGGTGATCACCAACGAGCCGACCGACATGCTGTACCCGGCGCCGATGTCCAGGCCCCGGGCCTTGAGCGTGGCCGTGTCGATCGCGGTAACCGGCTCGCCCGAGGCATACACGGTCCGCCCGTCGGGCGAAAGGACGAGCGCGCCCTCGCCACCTGCGGTGATCGTGCCAACAAGGTGTCCCTGCATGTCGAGAACGAGCACCTCGGCGCCGTACGGAGCGGTTGATTGGCGGGCACTGACGAAGATGTGGTGCTGCCTGCCGTCGACGACCGGACCGCTGACGTCGATGTTCGCCGCCGGAAGTGTCAACACGGTGCCCGGCGCGCTCGTCGTCGCGACTTCGGACGTGCCGGTGACGGATGCCGCCCCGGCCGACGACACCGATGCCGCCAAAATCACCATCGCGGTGCACGCGGTGACAGAGAGTTCACGGATACGCATATGGCCCCCCAGGCCCCGCGATTACGCCGATCCCCTGATCGGCTACGAGCATTGATCGTAGAACGCTGTCAGCGTTCGCACCATCGCCAGCCGACCGCCCGCACGTACCGACTCTGTCACAGCACCCAGAGACCCGGTTTCTCCACATACGACATCGGCTCGCTGTAGGGTGCCTCTCAACATCATCACGGGGCAGCGGCGACAGCAGGGAAACAGCGAGTCATGGTCTTCTGACGTCCGCGACTGCGCGCCAGCCCAGCGACGCGTACCGAGGGGAACCATGACGGACCAGAATGACGCCATGCCCAGCCACGGCGCCACCATCAGGCGCCGCGCCCTTATCGCCGGTGCCGCCGCCGGGATGACGGGAACAGCCATAGCCGCCAGCGCGGCGCCCGCCTCGGCCGCCACCTCCTCCCTCGGCTGGTACAACGTCACGGACTCCTCGTACAACGCGAAGGGCGACGGTACGACCGACGACACCCAGGCCATCCAGGACGCCATCACCGCATGCGGCAAGAGCGGCGGCGGCATCGTCTACCTGCCGACCGGGAACTACCTCGTCACCCCACCTGCCGCTACCGCGCCCACGCAGACCGGTGCGGCGCTTTCGGTGGTCTACGACAACGTCACGCTCATGGGGGACGGTCGGCACGCCACGATGCTGATCAAGAACGGCAACGGGGTGCTATTGAGCATGTCCGGAACCGGCAGCGACCCCACCGCCGGATCCACACACCTGCGGTTCTGCGGCATCAGGGACATCGGGATGTCCGGCCACGGCCACACGGGGCTGCTCCTGCAGCTCTACTACGCCGGTGACTTCCTCTGCGAGAACGTATACATGGTGAACAACGACGACTGCTGTATCGACAGCGCGGAGTTCTGGGACTCTCGGTTCTACAACCTGGTCGTGGAGAGCTGTACTGGAACCGCAGGCTCCACCATCCAGCCCAACGTCTTCCTGCGCAATTCGGCGGCGTCCAGCGGCTACGGCTACAGCTCCGACAGCACCAATCACATCTACCTGCTCAGCTGCCGATTCGAGTCCTTCGGCACAGGGGCTCTCGCGATCGGCGCCGGTGTCAACAACGCCAACGGCGCATACATGATCAATGTCACGGACATGAAGGCCGAGTCTTTCCTGCTCCAAGGCCCGTACGTCATCAATGTGGACAACGCGTGTGCGGAGATCTTCCTCAATCACGTCTTCGTCTATGCGGGCGCCTTCGCGTCCGGCTACTCGACACGCGCGAACGGGATCAACTGGGCCGCCCGACGCAGTTCGCTGACGGACGTCATGATCGGGAACGGGAGCGTGGACACGCTCAGCTGCGGCGTGAACCTCACCTCCCAGTCGGAGTCGGTCGCCGTGCTGAACAACGTGATCGGCAACTACACAACCGCACCGGCCACCGGACACATCTACTTCTACACCTCCACCGGAGGCACCTACGACCTGAACAGCTGCTACGCCAATATCGGCGCCCAGTACGCGGGCACCATGCCCACGATCTACCAGCCCGGTACGCCGCTGCTGCAGTACGCCGGCGCAGTGACCGACGCAGTGTTCGCCCATACACCGCCCAACGGAACGATGGCGATCGACACAACCGGCAAGAAGCTGTACGTCCGCCTCGGCGGCGCCTGGTTGTCGACGCCGCTGAGCTGACACAGAGGGCACAGCTGCCAAAGGCAGGCTGGAGCTGCTTCCGGACCGGGCATCCGGACACCGCTCGTAATTCGCAGTTTCCGGGCCCAGAAGCGGCAAGCCAGCCAGCTTGACGGTCTTCATCAACACGCCGCCGATCTACCAGAAACAGTGCTCGGTTACTGGATTCGCCGTCGCCGACGGCGCGGGAGACGTCGCCGTCTACGGCAGCGCGTTTGACGGCCCGGCGCTGAACCTAGTGGCGAACCAGCCCTCCCCAACGCGAGTGCGCCGCCGATCCAGTCGACGGCGCACCCGGAAGCAGCGTGAATCAAGGGCAGACCAGTGGAGGTGCCGGGAATCGAACCCGGGTCCATCGGCGGCTCTGCAGGGCTTCTACGGGCGTATTCCCGAATGAGTTTCTCGGCTCCGCTGATCCCCGGGACGGGTCACCGACAAGCCCAGCCACGAAAGTTTTCCCCACT